>NZ_JBSFFN010000006.1:0-221729 GCF_053596135.1 Streptomyces sp. NPDC001770
GGCCGGCCCCGCCCCCGCGCCGGCCGGCCGGGGGTTCACCCGTTGGGGGGCCGCCGGGCCGTTCACCCGCCGTCCGCCTCCCGGCGCGCCACCGTCAGGACCAGGTCGGTCCCCGCGGTGAGCGTGATCCAGGAGGCCGCGCCCGGCTCCGCCGCACCCGCCGGGGCGCCCGGTGGCGGTCCCGTACGCAGCTCGACCCGGGCATCGCGGGCAGGCCGGAGCACCGCGGTGACCTCGTCGGGGGTCCAGCCGAGGTCGAGCGTCGCGCCGAACCGTGTACGGACGCCCCGGAGCGAGCCCCTGGGGTACGCGGCCGGGAGCGCCGGCAGCAGGACCAGGCGGTCCGGTGCCGACTGGACAAGCATCTCCAGCACCACGGCCGGCAGCGCGTGGGCGGCATCCGCGTTGTACACGTCGCGGGCCGGGTAGTGGGCGCTCATCAGTGAGTCGTGGAAGAAGTCCCCGGCCAGCACCGACGCCAGCGCCGAGGACACCCGCGAACCGTCACGCAGCCGCGCCGCCACCAGCGCGTGGTGCAGATGGCCGTGGGCCGAGTCGTTCTCCGAACCCCGCAGCTCCAGGGCCCGGTGGGCGGCGCGGGCCAGTCCCGGGGTGTCGTACGGGTTGATCTCGTCGAGCGGCCACACCGGGTAGAGGTGGCTGAGGTGGCGGTGGTCGTACGTCTCGCGCAGCCCGGGCCACGCCCACTCCGCGAGCGCGCCGTCCTCGTTGACCAGGTAGTGAGGGAGCCGGCCGGCGAGGGCGCGCCAGCGGCCGGCGTCCGGATGGCCGGGGGCCAGCTCCGCCGCCGTCGTCAGGGCGTGACGGGCCGCGGCGATGTCCATCGTGGCGTTGACGGTGCCCCAACTCGAGTTCGCCGGGCGGTTCTCCGGCGAGTACGAGGGGACGACGGCCACGCTCCCGTCGGGGGCCCGGCGAGTGAGGAAGTCCGTGTAGAAATCGGCTACTTCGACACAGGCCGAGACCAGCTCCTGCGGGGTCTCCCCGGTGGTCGCCGCGCGTTCGACCAGCGGGTGCAGCAGCCAGTCGGCCCCCGCCGTCCACAGGTGGAGCGGATAGGCCCGCTGGAAGTGGCGGGTGTGGCCGGACTCGCCGTCCGAGTGGGAGGGTGCGACGATGCCCCGGGCGCCGAAGAGCGCGCGGGCGTTGTCCCGCCAGTGCTCCGACTGGCCCTCGATCAGCCGGGCGTGGGCGTCGAGGACCTCGGGCAGGTCCGCCGCGGCGGCCGAGGCCAGCTGGAGGTTGAGGTTGGCGTTGGTGGTGAACGCCCCCGACCAGGCGGTGTTCCAGTCGCCCGTCCACAGCCCGGTCAGCCGGGGCGGCAGCAGCCCGGAAGCGGAGAGCAGGTGGTAGCGGCCCGCCGCGAAGAGCCGTTCCAGCAGGGCGGGACTCCCCGGACGGCGCAGCAGCTCGCTGCCCGGGAGACCCGGCCGGGCCGGGTCCTCGTCGTGCAGGGAGAGCGTGCACCGGCCGAAAGCGGCTCGGTGGAGCGGCATGTGACGTTTCATCAGATACGCATGGTCGCCGTCCGGCAGGGCCGCCCACTCGGCTTCGAGGTCCGGGTCGCCCGGGCCCCGGCGTACCCGGGTGAGCAGCAGCAGACTCCGGGCGCCCGTGACGCGTACGCCGTCACCGTCCACCGAGACCGTGCCGCCCTCCGCACGCAGCGTGGCCACGCCCACACAGGACAGTTCGCTGTCCGGGTACCGCAGCCGCAGCGCGAGGCGGGCGCCGTGCGGCGTCAGCACCGTGGAGCGGCCGATCGCGAGGCCCGCCGGAGCACCGGGCAGGACCGGATCGAGCGTCACCTCGACGTCCGGCGCCGGACCGGTGATGTGCTGCACGATCACGTCGTCGGCCCGCGACACGAACACCTGGCTGCGCCAGAGGCCCGAGGAGGCGGTGGCCTCACCCGTGGTGAAGTCCAGCTCACGGCGGTAGGACGCAGGGCCGGGCGCATGGCCGGGTCCGGCCGAAGTGCCCGACGGAAGAGAGCTGTCGCCTGCGTCGGCGATGGCTTCCGTGCCGTTCCGCCGTACCCGGGTCCGGAACGCGGGGTGGAACGGCTGGACCCACACCAGCGGCCGGCCCGCGCCGAAGCGTTCGGCCGCCTCGGTTTCCCCGGCGAGCAACGCGTCCTGGAGCGTGCCGAGTTCGTCGGCGAGCTCCGGAGGGCGCAGGTGCTCGCTGCCGTTGGGCCGGACGAGGGTGTGGTGGTTGACGATCACCCGGTCGTCGACCGGGTCGCCGTACACCATCGCCCCGTGGTGCCCGTTCCCGCTGAGGAAGGCGTCCTCCCAGCGTGCCGCGGGCCGGGGCTCCCAGGTGCCCCGGCTCATGCCGCGCCGACCGGCTTCAGGGCCGCCACGCCGTAACGCCCCAGCTCCACGACGCCGTCCGCCTTCGCGCCGCTGAGCACGTCGGTGTACGCGCCGGGCAGCGGCACGGTCACCGTGCCCTGCCCGTGGTGGAGGAGGAAGAGCAGCTCGCCCCGGCGTACCGCCTCCACGCCCCCGGGCAGTCCGGCCACCACCGGGCGGACGCCCGCCTCGCCGGCCACCCGGCCGAGGAGATCGCGCAGGGCACCGGGCTCCGGCAGCGTCGAGACGTACCAGGCGCCGCCCTTGCGGAGCACGGCGGGCAGCCCGTCCAGCTCGCCGCCCCGGTAGGCGGCGACGGTCTCGCCGGTGCCGTCCGCCTCCAGCTCCTCCGACCACAGCAGGCCCCGGAAGCCGTCGCAGTCGACGCGCGCGTCCGGGTCGACGGGCCACCACTCGTGGAGCGTGCGGATCGAGAAGAGCTCACGAAGCCGCGCGTCCATGCCGCCCGGCCGGATGCGGTCGTCCACGTCGGCGACACCGGTGAAGAACCCGCTGACCAGGGTGCCGCCGCCCGCCACGTACGCGACCAGGTTGTCGACGGCCGCGTCGGTCAGGAGGTAGAGCTGCGGCACCACGACCATCCGGTAGCCGCTCAAGTCCCGCTCGGGGCGGGCGAAATCGGTCGCCGTGCCGTTCTCCCAGAGCGCCCGGTGCCAGGCCCGTACGATCTCCGGGTAGTCCAGGTGCGAGGACGGCCGGCCCTCCTGCGCGCTGCCCCACCAGGCGTCCCAGTCGTGCAGCACCGCCACCTCGGCCGGAGCGTGGGCGCCGCTCACCTCCGGTGCGAGGGTGGCCAGTTCGGCGCCGATGCGGGTGATCTCCCGGAAGGCGCGGCCTTCGGGTCCCGCGTGCGACACCATTCCGGAGTGGAACTTCTCCGAGCCCTGCCGGGACTGGCGCCACTGGAAATAGCAGACGGCGTCCGCACCCCGGGCCACCGACTGGAGGGACCAGAGCCGGTTGAGCCCCCGGGGCTTCGGGCGGTTCACCGGGCGCCAGTTGACCGCGCTCGCGGCCTGCTCCATCAGCATCCACGGGCCCTGGGCCTGCGAGCGGGTCATGTCGGCGAGCATCGCGTTGTACTGCCCCGCGCCCGGGTCCGCCGGGTCCGGGTAGACGTCCACCGAGACGACGTCCTCCTGCCCGGCCCACGTCCACGCGTCCTGACCCGACCAGAGCGGCATGAAGTTGGACGTCACCGGCAGGGCGGGGGAGTGGCGGCGCACGATGTCCCGCTCGGCCGAGTAGCACTCCAGCAGGGCGTCGGAGGTGAACCGCTTGAAGTCGAGCATCTGCGTGGGGTTGCGCATGTACTGGGCCTTGCGGGGCGGCAGGATCTCCGCCCAGGTGTCGTACCGCTGGCTCCAGAAGGCCGTTCCCCAGGCCTCGTTGACCGCGTCGAGCGTGCCGTACCGGCCGGCGAGCCAGCGGCGGAAGTGCGCCGCCGTCTCGTCGCACCAGCAGTGCGTGCAGTACTCGTTGTTGATGTGCCACATGGTCAGCGCCGGATGGCCGGCGTACCGGGCCGCGAGGTCCTCGGCGAGGGCCGCGGCGTACCGGCGGTACACCGGTGAACTCGCGCAGAAGTGCTGGCGCGAGCCGTACCAGACGACCGAACCGTCCTCCGCGCGCGGCAGCGTCTCCGGGTGCAGCGCGCCCATCCACGGCGGCGGGGAGGAGGTCGGGGTGGCGAGGACCACCCCGATGCCGTTCTCCGCCATGAGTCCCATCAGCCGGTCGAGCCAGCCGAACTCTCTTGCCCCGGGTCGGGGTTCGATCTTCGCCCAGGAGAAGACGCCCAGAGTCACCGAGTTGACCCCGGCCTCCTTCATCAGCGCCACGTCCTCGGCCCACACCTCCTCGGGCCACTGCTCGGGGTTGTAGTCGCCGCCGAAGAGCAGGCGGCCACGGGTGGCGTCACGCAGGGACGGCATGGTGTTCTCGATCCTCATTCCGGTTCGGCGTACTGGATGCCCCGGCCGTTGGTGCCCAAATACACCCGGCCGTGGACACGGGGGTCGCCGGTGATCACCTCGCCGGTCCACCCCCACTGATGCTGGTCGTCGTTGATGCGTATCCAGGTGACGCCCGCGTCGTCGGAGCGCAGCACCGCCACCCCTTCGTGCGTCGCGGACACCCGTCCCGTCTGGAAGACCGCGGGATACCCGGGGTGCCCGGGCCTGCCCTTCGGGGCGGGGGCCGCCTTGCCGAAGCCCAGCGCGTGCGACTCCTGGACGCCGGCCACGGCCGTGAACGTCCGGCCGCCGTCCGTCGAACGGTGCAGCCCGCCGGTCTTCGCCGACAGCCAGAGGTCTCCGGTCCTGCCGGGCGCCGCCGCCATCTTGAACTGCGCGTCCCCGTGAGGGAGTCCGGTGGCACCGGCGGCGAAGGCCGCGCCCGCGTCCGCGGAGAGGTGGACGGTTCCGGTGTCCGTGTCGTACGCGTAGAAGCGGGCGGAGTCCACCGGGTCGGCGACGGGCGTCGCGCCCTTCGGGAACGACGGCACCTCGCTCCAGCTCGCACCGCCGTCCACGGACCGGTGCGCCGGGTACTTCGTGCCGTCCCAGTGGACGAACGTCCAGAGCAGGGTCGTCCCGTCGGCGCTCACCGCGATCGGCCCCGGTGCGGACGCCGCGATCTCCGGCTGCGCCGCGAAGGGCCGCCAACTGGCGCCCCCGTCATGGGAGTACGCTCCGGCGACATCCGACCCCGAGGGCCAGCCGGTCCGTACGACGTACGAGGGGACGCGCGCCGCGAGGGCCAGGCCGGTCGCGGTGCCGAACACCGGGTCCGACGCCATCCCGCGCGAGGGGGAGGAGACGAGCGACTCGTGGTACATCACCCCGATGTCCCCGAGCCCGCTGAGCAGCCGGGCGCCCCGGGTGGTGGGCGGCGCGACCAGGTGGCGTACCGACGACTCCTCCAGGCCCCGGATCTCCGGCGCCCAGTGCACCAGGTCCCGGGTGCCGAAGACCGTGGCGCCGGTCCCGTAGACGAGGTGACGGGAGTCGAAGGGGTCGACCGCGACGGACTGGATCCACCAGCCGAACTTCGCCTCCCCGCCCCAGCGCAGGTACGGCGTCTCCGAGACGTCCAGCACCGCCGTGTCCTCGAGGGAGGTCCAGGTGCGCCCGTGGTCGGTGGAGCGGAAGAGCGTGTCGACCGGCCCCCAGCGGTTGTTGGTGGAGACGACGACGGTACCGGGGCGCCGGGCGTCCACGGCGATCCCGCCGTAGCCGAACGTGTCCGCGCCGCCCGGCACCACGGGCGTCACGTCCGACCAGGCGCCGGTCACCGTGTCGAGGCGGTGCACCGCGCCGTCGCTCTGGTTGTTGGGCCCCGGACCGTTCGCCCAGCTCACGTACAGGGCGCGGGAGGCGGAGTCGTACGCGGCGCGGACCGGTACCCGGGTCGCCCCGTCGGCCACCGGCGCGCCGGGGACCGGCTCCCACCCGCCGGACGCGGTCGAGCGGTACAGGGAGGTGGTGCCGTCGCCCCAGCCCGCGTACACCGTCCGCCCCGCCGCCACCAGCAGGGTGACCCCCTGGCCGGAGGCGGACGGGACGGCGGGGAAGGAGGGGTCCGGTGCCCAGGTGGCGCCCCGGTCGGTGGAGCGCAGCAGCCCGTCGTGGCGGGTGCCGAGCCAGAGGGTCCCGCTGTCGCGCGGGTCGACCAGCAGGCGCTCACCGGTACCCCGGCCGTCCTCGTTGGCGCCGAGCCGTACCGCCAGGTCCGTACGGGTCCAGGTCGCGCCCCGGTCCTCGGAGCGCAGCACCGCCCCCGGACCTGCCCAGGACTGGGCGTACGTACCGAGCGCGAGGTACACCCGGTCCGGGTGGGCCGGGTCCACGGCCATCGCCTCGACGCCGAGCAGGTTCCAGTCGTCCCAGCCGGTGAAGTCGGTGAGCGCCGTCCAGCGGGCCTTCGCGGCGTCCCACCGGTAGGCGCCGCCGATGTCCGTCCGGGCGTAGGCCAGGCCCCGCACCGACGGGTGGAACATCAGCCCGGTGACGAACCCGGTGCCACCGACGGCGGCGGTGCGCCAGCGGTACGCCTCGGTGCGCGGCCGGCCGGGGGACCGTTCCGCCGCCGAGGCCGTACCGGCGGCGGGCAGCACGCAGGCGGTCGCGGCGACGGCGGCCGCCCCGGCCAGCACCGAGCGCCGCCCGGGCGACGACGGCACGACGGGAGCGGGTGCGGGACCGGGATCGGAACGGAACGCGGGCATGGCGGAGTCCTTCCGGAGCGGGCGAGCGGGCGAGCGGGCGAGGAGAGGGGAACGGGACGCTCCGTGCCGCGCGCGGGAAGACCCGGCGCGCGGCACGTACGGCAGCGGAGAACGCGGTGGGCTCAGCCCTTCACGGCCCCGGTGAGCATCCCCTTCTGGAAGTGCTTCTGGACGAACGGTGACAGCACCGCCACCGGGATCAGTGCGAGGACCATGACGGCCATCTGCACCGCGAGGCTGTTGATCTGCCCGCTGCTCACCGCCGCCCCCATCGCGCCCGGCGGCACCTGGTGCTGGAGCACCAGCTGACGGAGAATCATCTGGAGCGGGTACTTGTCGCTGTCCTGGATGTAGAGCATGGCGTTGAACCACTGGCTCCAGTAACCCACCGCGTAGAAAAGCGAGATGACGGCGACCACGGCGCGCGAGAGCGGCATGACGATCTGGAGCAGGATGCGCCACTCGCCGGCGCCGTCGATCCGTGCCGCGTCGATGAGTTCGGGCGCGGTGTCCATGAAGAAGCCACGGAGCACCAGGATGTTGAAGACGGAGATCGCGCTCGGCAGGATCATCGACCAGTAGCTGTCGCTCAGACCGATCCCGGTCACCAGCAGATACGTGGGGATGAGCCCGGCGCCGAAGAACATCGTCGCCATGAGCGTCATCAGCAGCGGCCGGTGGGCGATCGAGTCGCGCCGGCTGAGGCCGTAGGCGCAGAGGATCGAGACCACCATGCTGAACACCGTGCCGACGACGGTCAGTCCGATGCTGACCATCGCGGCCCGGGTGACCGCGCCGCCGCTCAGCAGCTCCTTGTACGCGACGAAGGTGACGCTCTTCGGCCAGACGACCAGCCCGCCCGCGTCGTTGATGGCCTTGGTGTCGGAGAGGCTGGTGACGACCACCACCCAGATGGGGATGAGGATCACGGCGCAGATCGCGACCAGGCCGAAGCCCTTGAAGGCGAGCCCGGCCTTCGTCGGTTCGTCCTCCCAGGCGGGGCGCTGTTCGGTGCCGAGGAGGCGCTGCAGCGGGGTGCGGGCCGGGGCCGTGTCCACGGGCCACCCGCCCGGGGTCTTCTCGAGGTCCAGGAGAGTCGTCATTTCTTGGAGTACACCCCCTGCTCGCCCAGCATGTGGGCGACCTTGTTCGCGCCCAGCACCATGGCGACGCTGAACAGTCCCTTGAAGATCCCGGCCGCGGCGGCATAGCCGAAGTCACCGGTTTTGATGCCCGTCCACCAGATGTAGGTGTCGAGGATCTCGGAGGCGCCCGCGCCCACCTGGTCGCGCTGGAGCAGGATCTGCTCGAAGTCCAGGTTGAGAGCGCTGCCGACCCGCAGCACCAGCAGCAGGGCGATCACCGGGCGCAGCGCCGGCAGAGTGACGTGCCACATGCGGCGCCAGCGTCCCGCGCCGTCCACGGCGGCGGCCTCGTACAGGTCGGTGTTGACGGCGGCGAGCGCGGCCAGGAAGACGATGACGCCCCAGCCCGCGTCCTTCCAGACGGCCTGCGCGGTCACCAGGAACTTGAAGAACCCGGGGTTGGTCATGAGGTCGAAGCCCTCGTGACCGTGTTCGCGCAGCCACTGCGCGACGAGGCCGGCGCCGCCGAACATCTGCTGGAAGACGGTGACGACGAGAACCCAGGAGAAGAAGTGCGGCAGGTAGACGATCGCCTGCACCCACGCCTTCACCCGTGCACTCATCAGACTGTTCAGGAGCAGCGCGATGGCGATGGGGATCGGGAAGAAGAGGATCAGCTGCGTCAGGAAGATGACCAGCGTGTTGATCAGGACTTCCCAGAAGCGGTAGTCGTCGAAGATCCGCGTGAAGTTCTCGAAACCGACGAAGGGGCTGCCGGTGATGCCCAGGTCGTAGACGTCGTAGTTCTGGAACGCGACGATGTTCCCGAGCAGCGGTATGTAGTTGAAGATCAGCAGCAGCACGATGGCGGGGACCGTCATCAGGACCAGCGTGCGGTCCCGCCGCAGCCGGTGCCGCCAGGTGATGCCCCCGGACGGCAGCCCGGAGGCCGGCCGCCCGCCGCCCTTCGCCGCCTTGCCGGGCCGGCCGCCGCGCGCGCGGGGAACCGCGCTCCCGCCGGTGGCCCGCGGCCCGTCCGTACCGTCCTTGACTCCGCCGTCCGGCGCACTGCCGTCCGGCGTACTGCCGTCCCGCGTTCCGCCGTCCCGCGCGGCCTGCCGGCCGTCCTCGCCGGCCGGGACGTCGGTCCCGTCCGCCGCGCGGCCCGTGCCGGCCGCCGCCGTGGCCCGTGGCTTCACCGTGAGCTCCCCATGTCGTGCTGCTCCGCCCCGGCCGCCGGGCGTCACTGCGCCCGGCGGCCACTTTCCGTTCGTGCGTGGGTCCTGCGGTCTGCCGCGTACGGTCAGTTGCCGGAGCCGTTCTTGTCGAGGATGTCCTGGTACCAGCTGCGGAGCTCGTCGCCGCCGCTCTTCTTCCAGGTCGACACCGCCGACTCCAGGTCGCTGACCTTCTTGCGCCCGCGCCGGATGTCCTTCTGCAGGTCGTCGAAGGGCGTGTACAGGGAGGCGTACCGCTGGGGCTCGACGATCTGCATGCCGAAGAAGAGCGGCTTCTTGATGTTCGGCGCCTGCCGGGCCATCCACCCCGCGTAGTCCTGCACCAGCTTCGGCTCGTCGGGGAAGGCGATGGTGTGCGGCGGTGAGGCGAGGAAGAGGAAGGTGGAGGGCTGGGCCTCCTGGATGCCCTGGTCGGTGAAGGTCGGTACGCCGCCCTTCACTTCGTAGTGGGTGCCCTGGACGCCGTAGTTGGTGAGCATGAACTCCTCGGTGCCGTACGGGGCGGCGGCGAAGTCGGCGATGGCGAGCATCTCCTCGATCTTCGCCTTGGGGAGCTTCTTGCTGAGGAAGGTGAAGATGCCGGCCGGGTCGTCCTGCCAGAGGACCGGCTTGCCGCCGTCGGCCGAGAAGAAGTCGAGCGCCTGCATGTCGAACTTCGGGTTGGCGGCCTTCTGTTCGGTCACCATGCCCTTCCAGCCGCCGGTGCCGTCGTTGTACATGACGATGTGGCCGCTGGTGAAGCGGATCTTGGAGTCCGCGTCCTTGTTCGCCTCCGCGTCCGGGTGGACGTAGCCGAGGTCGTGGAGCTTGCGGGCGAAGGCCAGGGCCTCGCGGTACTCCTTCGTCTCGAGCTTGTGGACGAGCTTGCCGTCCTGGAGCTGCCAGTAGTGCGGGGCGTCCGGCAGCACGCCGTAGATCTTCTGGATGCAGGTCCACAGGTCGTCGAAGGCCCAGACCTTGCTCTTCGGCGCGGTGTACTCCTTGCCGAAGGCGAGCAGGTCGTCGGCGCTGGCCGGGACCGCGCCGGAGCCGACGATGTCCTTGCGGTAGAAGATCGCGTTGCCGATGACCGGCGAGGGCATGGGCAGGCCGCGCAGCTTGCCGCCGAAGACCGAGTACTGCCAGGCCCCGGTGGGGATGTTGGCGAGGTTCGGGTACTTCTTCACCGCGTCGCCGGCCAGGTAGGGGCTGAGGTCGGCGAACTTCGCGGTGATGGCGTTGCGGATCTGGCCCTGCATGTTCCAGCCGGGGATCGTCATCACGTCCGGGATGTCGTCACCGGCCAGGACGGCGCCGATCTTGTCCTGGTACGTGTTGCCGTCCTGCGGGTCGAAGTTCAGCGTCGCGCCGACCGCCTTGTTCACCGCCGTGTAGTACGGGTTGTTCTTCTTCGGGACGGTGCCCCACAGCGGGGTCATCACCCGGAAGGAAGAGCCCTTGCCGGGAACGGACTTGACCGACTTCGCCAGCGGGTCGGGCAGCTTGGTGAACCCGGGGCTCGACCCGTTGACGCTGGCCACGTCGGGCTGCACCAGGTCGGAGGGGACGTAACTCGGCACGACCTTGCTGAGCGCCTTGCCGGTCGTCGTGCCCTCCCGGGTCCCCGAGTCGGATCCGGAGCCGCCGCACGCGGCCAGCAGCGGTACGCCGCCCGCCACGGCCACCGCTGCGAAGGCGCTCGAAGCGAGGAAGCTCCGGCGGTTCGGAGTGATGGCACTGAGGCCCGTCGCGTTGTTCTCGGACCGGTTCGTGGCGGGGGAGGAATTCGGCGTCATTGCGTCAACCCTTCATGGCGCACCAGGACGACACCCGGCGGGCGACCGCCGTTCGGCTCCTGAGTCTGAGGTGGGCGTAACTGGACGGAACCGCTCGGATCGAGCGGTACACGACCGGGCGGTGACGGCTTGAAGCCACCGCCGGCGGCGAGACCGGGAACGGACCGCGGGGGACCAGGCCACCCTCGGCACTGTCCGGAGACACCGGCTGAGCACCCTCGAAGCGCTGTCGAAGCGCTTCGATGTTGCAGCGAGGTTAAGTGAACGGGACCGGTCGCACAAGGGTTCGTCCACACATTCCTCGGAGCTGTTTCCGTAACGTTTCCCGCGCTCCCCGGCAGCCCCCGTGAGCCGGGCAGGCCGAGTCAACCCCCGTGCGCCCTTGACACTTTGCCGGTCGGACACCGAGCATCGAAGCGCTTCGAAAGATCACTCGCTGATGTTCCGAAGGGCCGTGGCAGCCCATGGCTCCGCCAGACCTCCCACCTTTCCAAGGGGACCCGCACGTGACGGACCTTCCGCTTCCCTTCCGCGACCCGCAGTCGCCCTTCGAGGCACGCGTCGACGACCTGCTCCAGCGACTCACGACCGACGAACGGATCGCGATGCTGCACCAGTTCGCGCCGCCGGTGGAGCGGCTGGGGCTGGCCGCCTTCCGCACCGGCCAGGAGGCGCTGCACGGTGTGGCCTGGATGGGCGGGGCGACCGTGTTCCCCCAGGCCGTCGGCCTCGGCGCCACCTGGAACGACGACCTGGTGCGCCGCGTCGGCGAGGCCGTGGGCGACGAGGTACGGGCCAAGCGCCGGAGCGACGACCGGGTCGGCCTCAACGTCTGGGCCCCGACAGTGAATCTCCTGCGCCACCCCCTGTGGGGACGGGGCGAGGAAGGCTACTCCGAGGACCCCGCGCTCACCTCCGCCATCGCCGTCGCGTACACCCGCGGCCTGCGCGGCGAACACCCCCGCTACTGGCGCACCGCCCCGGTCCTCAAGCACTGGCTCGCCCACAACAACGAGACCGACCGCGACACCGCCTCCTCCTCCGTGCGCCCCCGCGTCCTGCACGAGTACGACCTGCGCGCCTTCCGCGACGCGGTCCGCGCCGGAGCGATCGCCGGGGTCATGCCGGCCTACAACCTCGTCAACGGCCGCCCCAACCACGTCTCCCCGCTGCTCGACCGGGAGCTGCGGCAGTGGACCGACCAGCCGCTCGTCGTCTGCTCCGACGCCGGCGCACCCTCCAACCTGGTCGACTCCGAGCACTACTTCGACACCCACGAGGAGGCCACCGCGGCCTCGCTCAAGGCGGGCGTCGACAGCTTCACCGACCACGGCACGGACTCCTCCGTGATGACCGGCCGCATCCGTGACGCGCTCGCCAAGGGCCTGCTCGACCCCGAGGACATCGACCGGGCGGTGCGCAGGCTGCTCCATCTCCGCTTCGCGCTCGGTGAGTTCGACCCGGAGCTCGACCCCTACGCGGACACCGACGCCTTCGACACCCCCGCCCACCGCGAACTCGCCCTGGAAGCAGCCGAACAGGCCGCGGTCCTGCTGAAGAACGACGGCCTGCTGCCGCTCCCGCCACGCGCGGGGCGGAAGATCGCGGTCGTCGGCCTGCTCGCCGACGCCTGCAAGCTCGACTGGTACAGCGGCACCCTGCTGCACCGCTCCACCCCGCTCGACGGGCTGCGCGCCCGCTACGGCGCCGACGACGTGCTGTACGCCGAAGGCGTCGACCGGGCCCTGCTCACCTGCGAGGCGGGCCAACTTCTCGTGCCCGCGGCCCAGTCGGAGGAAGGCGGGGCGCGCGGTGAGGAAGGCGCGCTCGACCCGGCACTCCTCACCGGCCGCACCGACCTCCCGCCACTCGTCGCCGCACCCGAGGGAACCGCCCTCGCCGTGGTCGACTGGGGCGACGGCGTCCTCACCTTCCGCACCGACGAGGGGCGCTACCTCTCCGTCGCCGAGGACGGCTTCGTCCGCGCCTCCGCCGAGGAGCCGGGCGGCTGGATCGTCCAGGAGACGTTCCGCCTGGAAGCGGTCGAGGGGCACGACGCGGGACACCGCCTTCTGCACATCGGTACGGGTGGGTACGTGTCTGTCGCCGCCGGGGGCGCAAAGGTTGCCGAGGACGGCGAAAAGATTCCGGCGGACCGCGCGACCCTCTTCGGTGTGGAGATCGTCGAGCGTGGCGCGGACGAGGTCGCCCGGATCGCGGCCGAGGCCGACACCGTTGTCGTCGTCGCGGGCAACGACCCGCACATCAACGGCCGCGAGACCGAGGACCGCACCACCCTCGCCCTCCCCGCCCAGCAGGAGAGGCTCTGGCGCGCCGCGCACGCCGCCAACCCGCGCACCGTACTCGTCCTCACCTCCGCCTACCCGTACGCCGTACCGGAGGCCGACGCCACCCTCCCCGCCCTGCTGTGGACCGCGCACGGCGGCCAGGCCGCCGGCACCGCGCTCGCCCGGGTCCTCGCCGGAGACGTCTCCCCGGCCGGACGCCTCCCGCAGACCTGGTACGCCGGTGACGACGACCTGCCCGACCTGTTCGACTACGACGTCATCGGGTCCCGCCAGACCTACCTCTACTTCGACGGCACCCCCCTCTACCCGTTCGGCCACGGCCTCTCCTACGCCTCCTTCGCGTACGAGGACCTCACCGTCGCCCGTGAGGACGACCTGCTCCGGGTCGGCCTGACTGTCACCCGTACCGGCGCGGCCACCCCCGACGGGGCCGCCTCCGACGAGGTCGCCCAGCTCTACGTACGCCGCAACGCCCCGGACGCCGCCCGCCTGCCGCTGCGCAAGCTGGTCGGCCACCGCAGGCTGCGCCTCGCCGCCGGTGGCTCCGAGCGCCTCGAATTCCTGTTGCCGGTGGCCGAGTTGGGCCACTGGGACGTGGCCCACGGCCGCTGGGCCGTGGAACCGGGCTCCTACGAGCTGCTGGCCGGGGCGTCCAGCACGGACATCCGGCTCACCGCGGCCGTGGAGGTCGACGGAGAGCCCTCCGGGCCCCGCCCCGTCCTCGCCGCGGGCATCGAGGCCGCCGACTACGACGAGCAGTACGGCACCGGGATCGTGGACCGCGCGAAGACGGACGGCGACGCGGTCACCGCCACCGGCACGGAGAGCGGCCGACTGGTCTTCGAGGCCTGCGACTTCGGGCCGGGGGTACGCGGCGTCACCGTCCACGCGGCCGGTGAGGGCACGGTCGAGATCGAGACGGACACCGCCGCCGCGGCCATCGACGTACCCGCCACCGGCGGGCCGTACGACTACCGGTCCGTGACCGCCGCGTTCGGGGCGGACGGGGTGGCGGACCTCCGGGTCACCCTGCGCGGCGCCCTGCGTCTCGCCCGCCTCACCTTCGCCCCCTCGGGAGCGTCCGAGTGACCCGGCACCGCACCGCGACAGCCGCCCAGCCTCCGCTCACCACCGCCCCCGGCAAGGAGTCCTCATGAAGTTCACCGACGGATTCTGGCTCATGCGGGAGGGAGTCAGCGCCTCCTACGCCACCGAGATCCGCGATCTGCGCGTGGACGCCGACCGGATCACCGCCCACGCCGCGGTCATGCGGGTCACCGGGCGCGGCGACACCCTCAACACCCCACTGATCACGGTCGAATGCTTCGCGCCCGCCGAGGGGATCATCGGCGTCCGCGCCACCCACCACGCGGGGAAGGTCAACCACGGCCCGGACTTCGAGCTGACGGCGGATACCGAGCCGCACGCCTCGGTGCGTACCGCGCGGGAGGGCTCGGTCGCCGAACTCACCAGCGGGCCGCTGACCCTGAGGCTGGACGAGGACGGGCCCTGGGGCCTCACCTTCCTCGATGCCGACGGCCGCCGCCTCACCGGAGCCGACCGCAAGGGCACCGCCTTCGCCACCACCCCCGACGGTGCCCACCACATGATCGCCCAACTCGCCCTGGCCGTAGGGGAGAACGTCTACGGTCTCGGGGAGCGGTTCACGCCCTTCGTGAAGAACGGCCAAGTCGTCGACGTCTGGCAGGCGGACGGCGGCACCAGCAGCGAACAGGCCTACAAGAACATCCCGTTCTACCTCTCCTCGCGCGGCTACGGCGTCTTCGTCAACCACCCCGGCAAGGTGGGATTCGAGATCGGCTCCGAGTCCGTGGGCCAGGTGCAGTTCAGCGTCGAGGACCAGACGCTGGAGTACTACGTCGTCGCCGGACCCACGCCCAAGGACGTCCTCACCCGCTACACCGCCCTCACCGGCCGCCCCGCGCTCCCCCCGGCCTGGTCCTTCGGGCTGTGGCTCACCACCTCCTTCTGCACCTCCTACGACGAGGAGACGGTGACCTCCTTCGTGGAGGGCATGGCCGAACGCGACATCCCGCTCTCCGTCTTCCACTTCGACTGCTTCTGGATGCGCGAGTACCAGTGGTCCGACTTCCTCTGGGACCCCGACGTCTTCCCCGACCCGGAGGGGATGCTCGCCCGCCTCAAGGAGCGCGGGCTGCGCATCAGCATGTGGATCAACCCCTACATCGCCCAGAAATCGGCCCTGTTCGCCGAAGGCGCCGAGAAGGGCTACCTCGTCCGCCGGCCCAACGGCGACGTCTGGCAGTGGGACCTCTGGCAACCGGGCATGGCCCTGGTCGACTTCACCAACCCCGCCGCGACCGCCTGGTTCCAGAGCAAGTTGAAGGTCCTCCTCGACCAGGGAGTCGACTGCTTCAAGACGGACTTCGGCGAGCGCATCCCCACCGAGGTCGTCTGGCACGACGGCTCCGATCCCGAGCGGATGCACAACTACTACGCGCAGATCTACAACCGCGCGGTCTTCGAACTCCTGGAGAAGGAACGCGGAAGCGGCGAGGCGGTGCTCTTCGCCCGCTCCGCCACGGCGGGCGGCCAGCAGTTCCCCGTCCACTGGGGCGGCGACTGCTTCGCCTCCTTCAACGCGATGGCCGAATCCCTGCGCGGCGGGCTGTCGTTGAGCCTCTCCGGCTTCGGCTTCTGGAGCCACGACATCGGCGGCTTCGAAGGCACCCCCGACCCGGCCGTCTTCAAGCGCTGGGTCGCCTTCGGCCTGCTCTCCTCGCACAGCCGCCTCCACGGCAACGTCTCCTACCGCGTGCCGTGGGAGTTCGGCGAGGAAGCGGTCGAGGTGACCCGGCGGTTCACCCTCCTCAAGCACCGCCTGATGCCGTACCTGTACGGCGCCGCCGCCGAGGCCCACCGCACCGGCGTCCCGGTGATGCGCCCGATGCTGATGGAGTTCCCGGACGACCCGGCGGCCCGCACCCTGGACCGGCAGTACATGCTCGGCCCGGACCTGCTCGTCGCGCCGGTCTTCTCCGAGGAGGGCGAGGTGGAGTACTACGTACCCGAGGGCACCTGGACCCACCTGCTCACCGGCGAGACCGTCACCGGACCGGCCTGGCGCCAGGAGACCCACGGCTTCGACAGCCTCCCGCTGTACGTACGGCCCGGCGCGGTGCTCCCCTGGGGCAGCGACGACCAGCGCCCGGACGGCGACTGGCTCGCCGACCTCACCCTGCGGGCCTTCGGCCCCGCGCCGGACGCCGGGACGACCACCACCGAGGTCACCGTCCCCGGCCTGACCGGCGAACCCGCCGCGGCCTTCCACGTCACCCGCGACGGGGACGGCGTACGCGCCACGGCGGAGGGCAGCGGCCGGCCCTTCCGCGTCGTGGTCGAGACGACGGGCGCGACGGCGGAGGGAACGGGCACGGTGCACGTGCCGCACGCCGGCTGACGTGGGCGTGAGGCCGGTCGTGCCGGGGACCGGCCCACCGCTCCCCGGCAGGACCGACCTCCGGGACCGGGTACCACAGCCCCCGGTCCCGCTGCCGTCCCCCTCGGGTCCGGGGCGTCCGGCGGGGCTGGCTAGCATGCCCGCATGCCGTCCCTTTCCCTTTCACCGCTCCGCTTCTCCTCGCAGGAGATCGCCGAGCTGGTCGACCTCTACACCAGCAACCCGGAGTACTGCCGAGCAGCCGGGGAGTACGACCCCGAGAACGTCCGGGCCGACCGGGTCGAAGCGGATCTGCGGGAGGAGGCCGGCACCGAGGGCGGCGAGGTGCTGCTCGCCCGCGACGAGCGGGGACGGCTCGTCGGGCTGCTCTGCCTCCTCGGCCGCCATCCCAAGGACGGCCTGCCCTGGATCGGGCTGCTGATGGTGCACGGCGACTTCCGCCGCAAGGGCATCGGCCGGTCGCTCGCCGCCCTGGCCGAAGAGCGGTTTGCCGCTGAGGGCCGGAGCGGCATCCGCCTCGCGGTCCTGGAGAACAACCCCGGCGCCCTCACCTTCTGGAGCTCGCTGGGCTGGCAGGAGATCGACCGGCGTGCCGACCGGGAGCACGGCCGGCCCTGCCACGTCATGCACAAGCGACTGGCCTGAACCACCGGCGCCGGTCAGACGCGGGGGACCACCACGACCTGGACCTCGTCCTCGTAGACGACCCGCCCCGGATCGGCCGACTCCACCCGGACACAGGGAACCCCGTGGGCGGCCAGCAGGTCGAGGTAGCCGTCGACCCGTTCGACGAGATGGACCGCGGAGGCCTTGAACCACGCCACCGCGCCGGGGTTCACCGCGGCGTCGTAGACGTCCGGATCGGTGTCGGACGGGTTCGGGTAGTGGCCGTCGTACCAGTCGTTCGCCGCCCGCCAGAAGCGGAACTGCTCCTCGCTCAGCCGGCCCTCCCGGGCGAGCCCGTTGGCGAGGCCGAACACGCCCGGGTACTGCCCCCGGTGGTTGCGGACCGGGCCCTGGAACCTGATGTAACCGGTGTCGGCCATGCCGTACGTCTCCCACCTGCCGAGGCCGCCCCGGGTGCCCGGGACGGGACGCGCGGGGCCACCCTACGGCGGCGGGCGCCGGGGCCGGGCGGGCCGCCCCCGGTCACAGCCCCACGAGCAGCTGGACGCAGACGATCTTCACCAGGATGCTCAGCGCGAACAGCGTCGAATAGCCGCTGTTGACCCGGCTGTCGCTCACCCGGCTGTTGGTGTACGCGAGGATCGCCGGGTTGCCCACGTACCCCGAGAGCAGGCCCATGGTCCGCTCCCGGCTCTGGCCGAGCGCCTTCGCGACCAGGACCATCAGCGCGTAGCTGACGACCGCGCCGACGACCAGGACGGCCAGCAGCTTCAGGCCGAACATCGAGAAGGCGTTCTCCCGGAAGGAGTAGCCGGAGCTGAGGCCGACGATGGCGAGGAAGAGCAGCAGACCGATCTGGCGCAGGGTGAGGTTGGCCCGGGTCGGCAGCGTCCAGACCAGGGGGCCGGTGCGCCGCAGCCAGCCGAGGACCATGCCCATCACCAGCGGGCCCGCCCCGGTGCCGAGGGCCAGGGTGGTGTCGCCGAGCGTCAGGGACGGGATGCCGATGAGGAAGCCGAGCGCGAGGCCGAGGCCGAGGCTCACCGCGCTGACCTCGCTGACCTTCGCCTCCGTGTCGCCGAGGAACCGGGTGACCTCGGCGGAACGCTCACGCGGCATGACCACCCGGAGCCGGTCGTCCAGCTGGAGGACGAGGCCGTCGTGGGCGAGCATGTCGAAGTCGCCGCGCCGCACCCGGCTGACGGCCGCTCCGTAGGCGTCGGCCAGGCGGAGTTCGGCGACCGTGTGGCCGGCCAGGTCCGGGTTGGTGAGCAGGACGCGGCGGTAGTCGACGGTGGACCGGTCGTCGAGCAGGTGGGCGGCGGCGAGTTCGCCGAGGCGGGCGGTGGCCGCCACCACGTCCTCCTCGCCGCCCACCACCTCGACCAGGTCACCCGGGTGCAGCCGGTCCAGCCGGAGGGCGACCCGGGGCGCGGCGCCCACCGCCCGGTACTCGCTGGCCAGGACGCGGTGCTCGGCGACGCCCGGTACGTCCGCCCAGGCGATCTCGCGGGTGACGTGCACCGTCCGGGTGACCAGCGTGGCGGGCAGTCCGGAGCCGGGGTCGCGGCGGGCGGTCCACCGGCGGCGGGCGGCGATGGCGGCGATGAACAGGATGGTGATCACCACGGCGAACGGATACCCGATCGCGTATCCGACGGCAGGCTGCGCCGGGTCCTCGGACGCCGCCTGGGCTGCGGCGAGGCCCGGGGTGGTGGTCCCGATGCCCGCGAACCCGCCGGCGAGGAACGGGCCGCCGATGCCCAGGGCGCCGTGGCCGAGGGTGCCCACCACGACCGCGGTGACCACGAGTGCGACGACCGCCCCGGCCATCACCGCCAGCTGGCCCCGGAGTTCACGGAAGAACGCGGGCCCCGACTCCAGCCCGACCGTGTAGACGTACAGGGCCAGTCCCAGGGCGGACACCCCGGCGGGCAGGGCGGCGGCGATGTCCTTGTCCAGGGCGCCCACCAGGAGGCCGACGAAGAGCACGCCCGCCGCGCCGAGCCTGACCGGGCCGAAGCGCACCATGCCGAGCAGGGCGCCGACCGTGATCACCGAGAACACGGTCACCCAGGGGTTGTCCGCGAAGAACTGCCACACGCGCGCTGCCTCCTGGCTTCCTACCAGCATGGGGGCCTTTCGCCCAGCCCTGTCGGGGGCAGCTTCCGGCAGGCCCGTACGCCCCGCCACTCGGCGGCGGGCAATCCGGACACGACCGCGCCGCCGTCCCGGAGCGGGACGGCGGCGCGGCACACCGGGGGACGGAGCCCCGTCAGACGCCCGGCGGTACGTGCGACGGGCGGCCCCGGCCGCGCGTCACGGAGTAGCCGAAGACGCCGGCCAGAGCGGCGAGCACCGCTCCGCCCGCGCTCCACAGCCAGCGCCGCGTCCACCAGCCGGAGGCCCAGCCGTCCTCCGGCTCGCTGCCGGCCACCACGACCGGCTCGTCCGTCGCGCCGTCCGTGGGGGAGGCGGACGCGGTGGAGCCGGCGGCGGCGCGTACGGCGGAGGAGCCGGGCACCAGCGGCTCGGAGAGGGTGCCGTCCACGTCGTGCGCGCTGCCCGCGTCGATCGAGGTGGCCTCCACGCGCGCCCCGATGGGCCGGCCGAGGTCGGTGTCGGGCAGGTCCAGCACGGTCAGCCGTACGTAGTAGCTGCCAGGCAGCGGGTCGTTGGCCCACGGCTCGGACCAGGCGCGCACCGGGCGCAGCACGCAGTCGAGCTCGACCGTCGCCGCGTCGGCCGCCGCCTTGCGGGTCTGGTGGCCGTACATGCAGGCCTGACGGCGGCGCAGGCCGTCGTAGACGTCGATCTGCCAGGTGGACGCCCCGTGCCGGAGCGACGCCTCGGGGAGGGTCACGGTGGCCCGTACGGTCGCCCGCTGCCCGGCGTCGGCCGGGAAGACCCAGTAGAGGTAGTCGCCCGCCGAGGCCTGCGCCGTTCCGGCCTGGTCCTGCTGGAGGGCGGTCGCGGTACGGAAGGTGGTGCCGGCCTCGGTGGGTCCGGCGTCCGAGCCTTCCTCGCCGGGGCTCGCGGAGGCCGACGGGTCGTCGTCGGCCAGGGCCGGGCCGGCCGAGGGGAACAGGGCGAGACCGGCGACCAGGGCGCCCGCGCTCGCGCGCAGCACCCGGTGGGTGCGCGTGGTCCGGGTACGGGGGGTCGTACGCATCAGTTGGTCCTCCAGACGGCGACGCGCCAGCGCGAGATCCAGCCGAACAGCAGCCCAGCCAGCAGACCGGCGAGCAGCATCAGGCCGAGGAACCACCAGCCGCGGCCGAGGCCGAAGGCCGCGGTGTCCGCCGCGTCGTCGGGGGAGTCCACCACGTCGATGGTCAGCTCGACCGGCATGCCGGGGCCGGTCTTCACCGAGGCGGGGGAGGAGAAGGAGTCGCCGACCTGGAGGCAGACGGCCTCGGGGGTCTCGGCGTCGGCGTCGTCGTCCGCCTCGGCCTTCGGGTAGCGCAGACCGGTGGAGATGGCATCGGTGCGGCCGGTGCCCGATTCGGAGCCCCGGACGATCTCCCGCCCGTGCGTGGTGACCGCGCGCATCAGGATGCCGTAGTCGTTGTTGACGGCCCGGTCGGCCGACACGGTGACGGAGGCCCGCAGTTCCTGGCCGGGCAGGACGTTCACCCGGTACCAGCGGTGCTCGCCGAGCTTCGCGCGGTCCGTGTACAGGCCGGGGGTGAGCTCGGGGGCCTTGGCACAGCTCGCGGCGCCCTCGGTCGCCACCGGGGTGACGACGGGTTCGGCGGCCCGGTCGACCAGCTGGGTGACCCGGTGGGAGAGGTCCTCCTTGTGCTGGACGGCCGTGTACGTGCCACCGGTGGCCTCGGCGATGCAGGTCAGCTGCTGCCGGATCTTCGCGTTGGGCACCAGGCCCAGGGTGTCGATCACGAGGTGCACCCCGCGGGCGGCGATGTCGCGCGCCACCTCGCACGGGTCGAGCGGGCCGCAGGTGTCCTCGCCGTCGGTGATCAGGACGATCCGCCGGGTGGACTCACCGCCGTCCAGGTCGTCCGCCGCGCCCAGCAGCGCCGGGCCGATCGGGGTCCAGCCGGTGGGCGCGAGGGTCGCGACCGCCGTCTTCGCGTCCGTACGGTCCAACGGGCCGACCGGGTAGAGCTGCTTGGTGTCCTTGCAGCCGACCTTCCGGTCGTCGCCCGGGTAGTTCGCGCCGAGGGTGCGTATGCCGAGCTGGACCTCCTCGGGTACGGCGTCCAGCACGTCGTTGAACGCCTGCTTGGCCGCGCTCATGCGGGACTCGCCGTCGATGTCACGGGTGCGCATGGACCCGCTGACGTCGAGGACCAGTTCGACCTTGGGCGAGGAGGCGGTGGGGGGTTCGTCGGCGGCGGCCGGCACGGCGGTGCCGATTCCGGCGGCCAGGGTGGCGAGCAGCAGGCCCACCCCGGTCGTCAGCCGTTTGGTTGTGATCATCGCCGGATCCTATTGAACATCGGTTCGCATCCCCAAACCCGCTGCGCGGAAGCGGGTTCGGGGATGCCCGAGGTGATCCGGCGGTGCTGCCCAGGGCGCCGTCAGCCGCCGAGAAGGGGCTGCGCGGACCGTTCGAGGACCGAGCCGATCCGCTCCCAGGCCGCCGTGTCCCGCTCGACCGGGTCGAGCTGACGGTCCGTCCCCGCCGTGCCGTTGCCGTTCCACTCCGTCGCCAGGGCGACCGGGTCGCCGCCGCCGGCCGCCGAGGCCGCGAGGGCGGCGGCGCCGAGCGCGACCAACTCGCCGTTGGCGGGCAGCACCAGGGGCCGGCCGGAGAGCCGGCGCACGGTTTCGATCCAGGTGGTGCCCTGCGCGCCGCCACCGATCAGACGCAGCGGGCGGGCGGCGACCTCCGGGGCCGCCGGGTCGAGCCCGCAGGCGCGGAGCAGTTCGTCCATGGCGTGCAGCACGGTGAAGACCGCGCCTTCGTAGGCCGCGCCCAGGAGTTGCTGCGGGGTGGTGTCGTGCCGCAGCCCCGTGAGCAGCCCGGAGGCATGCGGCAGGTCGGGGGTGCGCTCGCCGTCCAGGTAGGGAAGGAGCACGGCCTCGCCGCCGGGTGACGCGTCGTCACGGTGCAGTCCGAGCAGCGCGGCCACCTTGTCCACGGCGAGGGTGCAGTTCAGCGTGCAGGCGAGCGGGAGGTACGTACCGTCCGCCGCCGCGAAACCGGCGAGCGCCGGGGAGGCGGGCCGGGTGCGCGAGGCCGCGAAGACGGTGCCGGAGGTGCCGAGGCTGAGCACGGGGTGGTCGAGCAGCCCGGCCGCGCCGAGGCCGAGACCGACGGCGGCGCTCATGTTGTCGCCGGTACCGGCCGCGACGGCGATGCCGGCGGGCAGGCCGAGCGCCTCGGCCGCCTGGGCGGTCAGCGAACCGGCGCGGGCGCCGCCGGTCGAGGCGACCTCGGGCAGCAGGGCGGGGTCCAGGCCGATCAGGGCGAGCAGCTCGGGGTCGTACGCGCCGGTGGCGGTGGAGTACCAGCAGGTGCCGGAGGCGTCGCCGGGGTCGGTCACCGCGACGCCGGTGAGGCGCTCGGTGAGGAAGTCGTGAGGGAGGCGTACGCGCGCGGCGGCGTCCGCGCTCGCCGGGTCGTTCTCCCGCAGCCACTGCCACTTGGCGGCGGTCATCGAGGCGACCGGCACCGAGCCGGTGCGCGCCGTCCACGCCTCCGGGCCGCCGAGCGCGGCGGTGAGGGCGGCGGCCTGCGGAGCGGAGCGGGTGTCGTTCCAGAGCAGGGCGGGGCGCAGCGGCCGGCCGGAGCGGTCCAGCACCACGAGGCCGTGCTGCTGCCCGGCGACCGCGATGCCCGTGACGGCGGAGGCGGGGACCCCGGACTCCTTCATCCCGGCGGCCACCGCCTCGCGCAGCGCCTGCCACCAGACCTCGGGGTCGCTCTCGCGGGCGCCGCCCTCGCCCAGGACCGTGTGCGGGGCGCGGCCCACGGCGAGGAGCTCGCCGGTTACGGCGTCGGTGACAGCTGCTTTGGTGGACTGGGTGGAACTGTCCACACCGATGACGACCGTGCGCGGCGGCATGGCTACCTCTTCTCGTGCTGCGGGATTTGCTCGTGCGACAAACAAATTACGTGATCGGAAGGGGTGCGAACAGCGGAGTGAAGACTTTTTGGTTCCCAAGGGTTTCGCTTCGGGCCCTCTCGGTGTCATATTAGTAATGGCACTGAACAAATTGGTCGGTCGGCAGAGCAGCCGTCCGCGCCCGTCGATCAAGAGGCAGACATGTCGGACCGCTTCACTCCCACTTCCGCTGACAAGTTCACCTTCGGTCTCTGGACCGTGGGCTGGCGGGGCAACGACCCCTTCGGCGAGCCGACCCGCCCGGCCCTGGACCCGGTCGAGTCCGTCGAGCGTCTCGCGGAGCTCGGCGCGCACGGTGTGACCTTCCACGACGACGACCTGATCCCCTTCGGCTCCTCCGACAGCGAGCGCGCCGCGGTGATCGGCCGGTTCAAGGACGCCCTGGAGCGCACCGGCCTCAAGGTCCCGATGGCCACCACCAACCTGTTCACGCACCCCGTGTTCAAGGACGGCGGCTTCACCTCCAACGACCGGGACGTCCGCCGCTACGCGCTGCGCAAGGTCATCCGCAACATCGACCTCGCCGCCGAGCTCGGTGCCGAGACCTACGTCGCCTGGGGCGGCCGCGAGGGCGCCGAGTCCGGCGGTGCCAAGGACGTCCGCGACGCCCTCGACCGCATGAAGGAGGCGTTCGACCTTCTCGGCGAGTACGTCACCGACAAGGGCTACGACATCCGCTTCGCGATCGAGCCCAAGCCCAACGAGCCCCGCGGCGACATCCTCCTGCCCACCGTCGGCCACGCCCTCGCCTTCATCGAGCGCCTGGAGCGCCCCGAGCTCTACGGCGTGAACCCCGAGGTCGGCCACGAGCAGATGGCCGGGCTCAACTTCCCGCACGGTATCGCCCAGGCGCTGTGGGCCGGCAAGCTCTACCACATCGACCTCAACGGCCAGTCCGGCATCAAGTACGACCAGGACTTCCGCTTCGGCGCCGGCGACCTGCGCCAGGCCTTCTGGCTCGTCGACCTCCTGGAGAACTCCGACTACACCGGCCCGCGCCACTTCGACTTCAAGCCGGTGCGCACCGACGGCATCGACGGTGTCTGGGAGTCCGCGAAGAACTGCATGCGCAACTACCTGATCCTCAAGGAGCGCGCGGCCGCCTTCCGCAACGACCCGGCCGTCCAGGAGGCCCTCGTCGCCTCCCGCCTGAACGAGCTGGCGCAGCCCACCGCCGCCGACGGCCTCAAGGGCCTCCTCGCCGACACCTCCGCCTACGAGGAGTTCGACGTCGACGCCGCCGCCGAGCGCTCCATGGCCTTCGAGGCCCTCGACCAGCTCGCCCTGGACCACCTCCTCGGCGTCCGCTGAACCGACCCGTCGCGCGCCTCGCGTCCCGCTCTCCGTCGGGCGGCCCGCGCCACGTGATGCGTCAACCGGCAGGGGCCGGGCCGTCCACCAGGACGGCCCGGCCCCTGCCGTTCGTCTGCGGGGACGCACCCCCGGCAGACGGGTACCTCAGCGTTACCGGGAGGCGTACGCCACCGGGTCGGCCAGTACGTCCTGCATCACCAGGGCCGCCGCGCCCCGGGCCGCGTCCCCGGCCACCGACGACGCCCGGAGCCTTCCGCTGCCCGGCGACCAGAGGCCGGAGACCACCCGGCCGGTCAGCTCCTCGTCGGCAGGCCCCGCCAGCCACGGCATCAGGCCCCGGTAGATCCCGCCGAGCACCACCGCGTCCGGGTCGATCAGGTTCACCGCGCCCGACAGGACGCGCCCCAGCATCCGGCCCGCCTCACCGACCGCCGCCTCGGCGCGCACGTCACCGGCGCGCACCCGGCGTTCCAGCTCGATCACCGCCGCACCGCCCCCGGCCCCCTCTATCCCCGCCGCCCTCAGCAGCGCCGCCTGACCGGCGTACTGCTCCAGGCAGCCGCGTGAGCCGCAGCGGCACTCGGGGCCGGAGGGGTCCACCACCACATGGCCGATCTCCCCGGCGAAGCCGTGCGCGCCGCGCAGCAGCTCGCCGCCGATCACCAGAGCACCGCCGACGCCGATCTCGCCCGTCAGATAGAGGAAGCTGCGGACGTCGCCGAGACCGCCGAACCACAGTTCGGCCAGGGCCGCCAGGTTCGCCTCGTTCTCCGAACTGACGGGGAGCGGACGGAGCCCCGGGCTCAGGACCGCCAGCGCCTCGGCGAACAGGCGCTCCGCCGGTACCCGGTTCCAGCCCAGGTTGGGGGCCTGGCGCACCGCGCCACCGGAGACGAGGCCCGGCAGGGCGAGGGCCGCGCCCACGGGATCGAGTTCCTGTTCGCGGGCGGAGTCCAGGGTCCGCGCGGCGATCCGGGCGGCGCGCACCAGGACCTCCTCGGGCGGCTCCCCCCGGTTGTCCAGGTGTTCCGTCTGCCGTACCCGCCCGGTGCCCGCCAGGTCGACGACGCACACCGAGACGTAGTCGATGTTGACCTCCACGCCGATGCCCGCGGGCCCGGTGCGGGCGACCTTGAGCGCGGTGCCGGGGCGCCCCGCCTGACCGCTGAAGGTCTTGCCGGACTCGGTGAGGAAGCCGGTCTCCAGCAACTGCTCGACCAGCGAGGACACCGCCGCCCGCGTGAGCCCCACGCGGGCGGCCACACCTGCTCTGGTCGCCTCGCCGGTCTCGTCCTCGTCGCGGACGGCGCGCAGAACGAGGCTCAGGTTGTGCCGCCGGACGGTGTCCTTGTCGGCCTTGGGACCCAGCTGCGTGAGGTGGTTCTTCATATCGTCCACGACCCTATGTGATGGCGGGCACGGCCGGACGGGGAGCGGGGGTCCGGTCCGTCCGCCGCTCCCCGTCCCGGGCCCCCGCCCGGTGCTCCGGTCAGGGCTTCGCGCCGTGCCGGGGCGTCGTGCCGCTCAGGGTTTCGCGCCGTGCCGGGGCGTCGTGCCGCTCAGGGTTTCGCGCCGTGCCGGGGCGTCGTGCCGCTCAGGGTTTCGCGCCGCGCTCGCGGAGCATGTCCGCCATGAGCGCGATCTCCGACCGCTGGCCGCGCACCATGCCGGTGGCCAGGTTGCCGATCACCTCGGTCGTGGCCGAGTCCGCCGCCGCCTGCGCCATCTCCGCTCCCGCGGTGTGGTGCGCCGTCATGAGCCGCAGATAGAGGATCTCGGCCTCCTCGCCCTTCGCCGCCCGCAGCGCGTCCAGCTGCGTGTCGGTGGCCATGCCGGGCATCAGCGCCCCGTCGTGCGGTGTGACCGTGTGCCCCATCCAGCGCATCGGCGGGACCGCCGAGCTCTTGGGCAGCCCCCACGCCTCCAGCCACCCCAGCATCATGCCGCGCTGGTTGGCCTGCGTGTTGATGATGTCGTACGCGAGCCGGCGCACGTCCTCGTCGTCGGTGCGGTCCCGGACGATGAAGGACATCTCCACCGCCTGCTGGTGGTGGACGGACATGTCGCGGGCGAAACCGGCGTCCACCGAACCGTCCGCCGGCGCCGACCGCCCGGCCGGGGACGCGGTGCCGGACGGGGAGGCGGAGGACGGCCGTACCACCATCAGCGCCACCAGCCCCAGGGCGAGCAGCAGCACGGCCGCACCCGCCACCGCCAGCCGCCGTGACCCGGTCGCGCGGCCGGCGCGCGTCACTTCGCGATCCCGCCGGTGCAGGCGGCACCCGGCTCCGGGGTCTGCGCGCCCTGCACGTACTTGGTGAAGAACTGCGCGACCCGCGGGTCGGAGGCGCTGGTGACGGTGACCTGCTTGCCCCAGGCACTCAGGATCAGCGGGTCGGCCTGGTCCTCCAGCGGGCTCATCAGGGAGTACGGGGTGGCCTCGACCCGCTCGGCGAGCGCCTTCACGTCGGCGTCCGCGGCCTTGCTGTTGTACGTGACCCAGACGGCGCCGTGCTCCATGGAGTGGACGGCGTTCTCCTTCGGTATCGCCTCGGTGTAGACGTCGGCGTCGCAGTTCATCCAGACCGGATTGTGGTCGCCGCCGACCGGCGGGTTCATCGGGTAGGTCACGGGCGTCTCGACATGGTTCTGGGTGAGCTTGTCCCAGCTGCGCTCGCCCACGATGGCGTCGGTCTTGGCCTTCGCCCCGGTCTTCGCCTCGGCCTTGTCCTGGTCGTCCGCCTTCGTGATCAGGTAGCCGCCGCCGACGGCGAGCGCGGCGACCACCACGACGGCGGCCGAGACGGCGACGATCCGGGCGCGGCGCTGCCGGCCGCGCTCCTTGCGCCGCGCCTCCTCCAACTTGGCGCGCCGCGCTGCGGAGGCGGGGTTCTGGTCCTGGCTGGAAGTCATGGTCGTCCTCGGGATTCGGCATCGGCGGGGAAGTGCGCCGGGCGGATGGTGCCCCGTACGGGCGGCCGGGGGCAACACCCCGTCGGACGAGGGTGCTTGTTCTCGCCGCACGCCGGCCGGGCCGGGAGGGACACGGCGTCGGCCGCCACGGGCTGTTGACGGAACGGCGCTCGCCCGGCCGGTCGGGGCGGAACCCGTGAGCGGGTGGCCCGCGCACCCGCGGATCCGCCGCCGGACCGTGCGTCCTCCCGTGCACCCGCTCACCCGCGGATCCACCGGCGGGCCGTCCGCCCGCCCGCGCCCCGGGCCCGGTCACCGCCGCCGCGGTCAACCGTTACAGGTGTGTGAAGTTCCGGGATGTGCCCGCGGCCCAGTGGCGGGATAGTGTGCCTCGGTGACCACGACCTCGAACATACCTGCGGGTTGGTTCCCTGACCCGCACGGTGCCACGGAGCTGCTCCGCTACTGGGACGGCTCCCAGTGGACCGAGCACACCCACCCCGCCGCCGGCACCCAGCCGACGGCCCCGGCGGGCTCTCCGCAGGCCGCCGCCGTGCAGGCCCCGGCCCCTCGGGCGGCCGTGCCCCAGCAGCAGTCGGCACCCGCCCAGGCCGCTCAGCCCGGCCAGATCAGCGCCGGAACGCTCTTCAATCAGCAGGTCCTGGTGGTGAACCAGAAGGCCAAGCTGATCGAGGTGACGAACGAGTACCGCGTCTTCGACCAGCAGGGCGCGACCCTCGGCTCGGTCGTGGAGGTCGGGCAGAGCCTCTTCCGCAAGGTGATCCGCTTCGCCACCAGCTGGGATCAGTACCTGACGCACCGCCTGGAGATCCGGGACGCCTACGGTCAGCCCCAGCTCCTGCTGACCCGTCCCGCCAAGTTCATCAAGTCGCGCGTGATCGTCCAGCGCCCCGACGGGCAGACGGTCGGCGAGATCGTCCAGCAGAACGCGATCGGCAAGATCAACTTCGCGATCATGGTGGACGGCCAGAAGGTCGGCGCGATCAAGGCCGAGAACTGGCGCGCGTGGAACTTCGCGATCGTCGACCAGAACGACGCGGAGATCGCCCGGATCACCAAGACCTGGGAAGGGCTCGCCAAGACGCTCTTCACCACGGCGGACAACTACGTCCTCCAGATCCACTACCAGCTGCCCGAGCCGATGCTGAGCCTCGTCGTCGCGACGGCGCTCACCGTGGACACGGCCCTCAAGCAGGACTCGCGCGGACTCGGCTGAGCCGCGCCCCCGCCTGCCGGTGCCCCGTACGCGTCGGGCGCGTACGGGGCACCGGTGTGTTTCCCGTGTCCCCGACGCGACGAGGCCCGTAGCGGCCCCCGCCCCCCCCGGCACCGCGCGCGGGCGACCCGGTACCGGCCGACAATGGCGGAGCGGCCGGGGGGTCCGGCCGGAACAGGAGGGGCGCGGCATGCGGACCCGTCCGCCGCACGGACGCCGGGGCACACCCGAGGAGCCGCCCCGGGCAGGCGCCGAGAACCCGGAGGCCGGGGGAGCACCGGCGTGACCGCCGGGCCGAAGCGGGCCGCGATGCTGCGCAGATCCGTCCGCGTCACCGTCTCCGCCTGCGTGGGCTTCTATCCGCTGCTGTACGCAGCCGGGCTTCCGGTCGCCTCCCTCTATGCCCTCTTCGCGCCCATCGCCATGGGCCTGCTCTCCGCCGTTCCCGGATCGGGCCGTCAGCAGGCATCCGGCACACTGCGGGTGATTCCCCCGGCCCTGGCGGCCGCGACGCTGGGGACGCTGCTCGCGGTGGACACCTGGGCGGCCACCGGCGGAATGCTTGTCATCGGCTTCGTCCTGGCGTTCGCCGCCGTGGCCGGTCCGCGTGCGGCCGGTGCGGGACCCGGCCTCCAGCTCTTCTACATCCTCGCCTGCTTCCCTCCCTACGCGCCCGGCACGCTCGTGGAGCGGCTGGCCGGGCTGACCATCGGCCTGATCCTGCTCGCGGCCTGCGAGATCCTGCTGCCCGACCCGGTCGTCCCCACCTACCGGGAACGGCTGGCGACCGGGCTCCGGACGGCCGCCCACCAAGCCCTCGCCGGGAACACGCCGCCCGACCGGCTGCACGAGGCCGGGTCGGCACTGCGGCTCTCGCGCATCCCGCCCGCCGAGCGCCCCGCCGGAGCGGGCCGCACCGACCGGGCGCTGGAACAGGCCGGCCGCGCCGTACGCCGGCTCCTCGGCCAGTTGGCTTCCCTCGCCGAGGAGCATCCGGACGCGCGTGATCGCGCCGAGGAGCATCCGGAAGTGCGCGATGCGGCGTCCGCGACGCTGCTCGCCCGGGTCGGCGAACTGTGCGAGGCCTGCGTGCGCGCCCTGCGCACGGGGACCGGGCCGCCGGCGCCCGAAACCCTGGAGCGTGCGATGCGGGTCTTCCAGGCGGAACGCGTCCGGCTGGCCGCCGGGGAGGGCACCCCTGAGCCCCCGGCCGATCGGCAGCCTCCCACCGCCCTGCTCCGCACGCAGTCCCGGGTCCTGGCACTGGCCGAATCCGCCCGGGTCGCCGGGGTCGCCCTGGACATCGCGCTCAACGGCGTACCGGCCCGGAGCCCCGCCCCACGGGCCATGTTCTGGTACGCGGAACTCGCCACGCCACGTCTGTGGGCCCGGCGGGTGCGGGGCAACGTGACCCTGCGGTCGGTCCTCTTCCAGAACGCCGTACGGACCGCGCTGGGACTGGCTGCGGCCCGGCTGGTGGCCGGATCGCTCGACCTGACCCACGGGTTCTGGGTCCTGCTGGCCGTACTGACCCTCGGGCGTTCGACTCTGGGAGCCACCTGGCAGGCGATCCGCCGAGCGCTGGCGGGCAACGCCGCGGGGGCGGTGGCGGCCGGCGCGCTGCTGATCGGGATCGGCCCGTACACGGAGGGGTACGCCGTGCTGCTCGCCCCTCTGATGCTGCTGGCGTTCTTCGGCGGCCCGATGCTGGGGATCGCCGGTACGCAGGCGCTCTTCACCCTGGTCGTGGCCACCGCGTTCGCCCAGATCTCGCCGGTCACCTGGCAGCTCTCGGAGGCGCGGATGATCGACGTCGTCACCGGAAGCGCGGTCGGACTGCTCTGCGGGCTCCTCGCCTGGCCGGCCGGGGCCCGGCGCGAGGTCCGGCGGGCCATGGCGGCGCTGCTGCGCTCCTGCGGCGCGCTGGTGCCGGGCACCGCGGACGCCGTGCTGATGTCACCGCCGGGGGGACGGACCGTGCCGGGGACGCTGGTGAGCGTGCACCGGATGCGCCTGGCCGAGGCCGCGTACACCCAGTACCGCACCGAGGCGTCGGCCGGGCCGGGGGCGCCGGAAGGACCCGAGGCCGACTGGCACGCCCTGCTCGTCACCGCCGACGACATGCTGTGGGGCGCGCACAGGCTCCCCCTCTTCGGCCTCCGCCCGGCGGTCCCGGCCCCACCGGACGCCTGGACCCGGAACAGTGCGGAGGGCCTGGAGGCGGCGGCGGACCGCATCGCCGCGCGGCTCGACGGCGGCGGCAGCGGCGGCTACAGCGTCCCGGCCGAGCCCCCGGTCGGGAGCCCGCCGGTCCCGCCCTCCGTCGACCTGGAGGTGTGGATCACGAGCCTCGGGCGCCGGCTCGCGCGGATCGAGGCGTCACTGGAGAAGCGGGAGCCACCAGGGCAGGAGCGGCCGGGGCAGGGGCGGTCAGGACAGGGACGGTCAGAACAGGGGCGGCCAGGACAGGGGCGGCCGGAACAGAAGCCCTGAGCACCGGGGCGGCCGTCCTCCGCCGGATATCTTTTACAGGTGTAATACCTGTTAAAGTAAAGAAGTGAGTGAGACAACCATCGTTCCCCGGCGCCCATCCGTCCGCAGACTCCCCCTGAAGGCGGCACTCCGCCTCAACCACCCCTCGGACACCTGGTTCAAGCCGGCGCTGAGCGTGGTCGTCGCCTCCCTCGTACCGAACCTGCTGCTCTTCGCCTTCGACCGGCTGGACCTCGTGATGTACACGATGGCCGGCTCGCTCTGCGCCCTGTACGGGCACGCCCTCCCGTACGCCCGCCGCGCCGGGACCGTCGTGCGCGTCGTCGCCGGGATGACCGCCGGGCTGGCCGTAGCGCTGATCGCGGGCTCGCTCACCGACTCCACCGCGATCCTCATAGCCGTCGGCGCACTGCTCGCCGCCGTCCAGAAGGCGCTCTGCGACGCTTCACGCATCGGGCCGCCCGGACACGTGATCTTCACCTTCGTCACCTCCGCGGCCCTCTTCGCGCCCCAGCACCTCGGCCAGGTGCCCGGCCACCTCGCGCTCACTCTCGCCGCCGGTGCCTTCTCCTGGTGCGTCACCGTGGTGGGCCCCGCCCTGCTGCGCCGCGAAGGACCCGAACGCCGCGCCACCGCGCGGGCCCTGGACGCGGCCGCCGCCTGCGTCGCCGACCCCGGTCCGCGTACGCGCGGCGCCGCCGCCGCGGCGGTGCACGGAGCCTGGCAGACCCTGCTCGCCTCCGGCCGTGCCACGCCGGACCGCCGCGCGCTGGAGCGCCTCGTCGTGCACGCCGAGGCCGCGCTCGCCGAAAGCTCCCCGGAAGGCCACCGGGCCGCCGCCGACCCCACGCGGCTGCGCGAGTGGGCCGCGCTGACCCGGGCCCGCGGGCCCGTCCCGATGCCGCCCGCCGCCCCCGGCACCACCGCGGAGCTCTACGGCATCGACGCGGAGCGCGCCGGACGCCGGGCCCGTTCGAACCGGGGCGAGCTGCTGCGCCGGCTCGGCCCCGGCTCCCACGTGCTGCCCATCGCCGTCCGTACCCTCATCGGCTGCGCCCTCGCCGGATACGCCTGCGAGGCACTCGGCGTCGGCCGCCCCTACTGGGCCATCGTCACCGCCGCCTCCCTCTACCAGGCCAATGTCACCCTCTCCTGGAACCGGGCCCTCCAGCGCACGCTGGGCAATCTGCTCGGCGTGCTCGTCTTCGCCGCGGTCCTCCCGCTCACCCGGGTGAGCCCGCTGCTGCTGATCGGCTGCGTCCTCTGCTTCAACTTCGCCGCCGAGGCCCTCATCACCCGCAACTACTGGCTCGGCTCGGTCGCGGTCACCCCCATGGCACTCCTGGTCATCGAGTTCGGCGGCACCCACCCCGCCGGAGAACTCATCGGCGACCGGGTCATCGACACCGTGGTCGGCGCGGCGGTCGGCTTCCTCGCCGCCGTACTGGTCACCAACCGCCGGGCCACCGGCCGGGTCGAACGCGCTCTGGAGGCCACCGGGCGGGCCCGCGCCCACGCCGTACGCGTCCTCGCCGACGCCACCGCGGACCCCGCCGCCCTCGACGCCTCCCGCCGCGGGCTCACCGCCTCCCTGGTCGAGCTGCGCGAAGCCGGCGACACCGCCGCCGGGGAGTGGTGGCAGCGCGCCCTGCCGGAGGAGGACCTCGTCGCGGCCGAGCGGGCCGGACACCGTACGCTCGCCGCGACGGCACAACGGCAGGGGCTCATCTCCCTCGCCCCGGAGAACGGAGCGGTGTGAGCGACGACATCGTGGCCTCGGTGGTACGCCAGTGGCAGGCGGTGAGCCCCGGTCTGGACACCGGGCCGATGGAGCTGATCGGCCGGATCAACCGCTGTGCGGCCCTCCTCCAGCAGGCCGAGGACGCCCCGCTGCGCGCCGCCGGACTCAACCGCGCGGAGTTCGACCTGCTCGGCGCGGTACGCCGGACGGGCCGTGAGCTCACCCCCGGCGAACTGGCCCGGGAGACCTTCTCCTCCGGGGCCGCCGTCACCAAACGGCTGCGCGCCCTCCAGGAGCGCGGCCTCGTCGAGCGCCGGGGAGACGACCGGGACCGCAGGGTCACCTACGTCCGCCTCACCGAGGAGGGACGCGGCCTGGTCGACCGGCTGCTGCCCCAGCAACTCGCCTACGAACGCTCGGTGCTGGCCGGTCTGGACGAACCGGCGCGCGACCGCCTCAGCGCCCAGCTCAGCGAGCTGCTCGTGCAGTTGGAGGGACGCATCGGCGGCGCCGGGCGCTGAGCCCCCGCCGCTCCGTTCCCGGCGGGGGTGCGGTCAGCCGGCGGCCGGCCGACCCAGCGCCGCCGCCGACTGCCGCAGCCGCACCGCGTGTCCGGCCAGCTCATCCTCGCCGCCCCGGTCGGCGGGCACCGAGGCCACCAGGGAGAGCCGGTCGCGCGGGCCCGAACCGGCGAGCGGCACCGCGACGGCGTTCATGCCCGGCGCCGACTCGCCGCGGCTCAGCGCGTACCCCCGGTCGCGGACCCGGTCCAGCTCCGCCAGCAACGCGGTCCGCGAGACGGCCGTGCGCGCGGTGACCTGCTCCAGCTCCTCGTCCGGATAGAGGGCGCCCACCTGACCGGCGGTCATCAGCGCGAGCAGCATCTTGCCCCCCGCCGTCGCGTGCGCCGGGTGGGTCAGACCCGTGCCGGGCCGCACCCGCACCGGGTGCGGGGACTCCCGCCCGTCCGTGACGATGATCCGGTCCCCGATCAGCGCCACGGCCTGCACGGTCTCCCCGGTGCGCCGGACGGCGTCGTCCAGGACACCGGCCACGCGCTCCCGGACGGCCGTACCGAAACCCGCGGGGCGGCCCAGCCGCATCAGTTCCGGCCCCGCCGAGTAGCCCCGCCCCGTGGCGTCGCGCCCGGCGAACCCCCGGCCCTCCAGCGTGGCAAGCACCCGGTGCGCGGTGGAACGCCCCACCTCCAGCAGTTCGGCGGCCTCGCTGACGGTGAGCGTGTCATGGGTCAGGAACAGCCGCATCAGCCGCAGACCGGTGTCCAGCGACTCGATGGTGTAACCCGGCGCCGATGCCATGGGGTGCCCGCTCTCATCCGGTTCTCGCCGCGGCCGCGCGGAGGCGCGGGCAGGTCCTCACCGGCCGTCGAACCGGGCGACTTTGCCCGCCACCCTTCCGCGGGGCGTGAATCCGCCCCTTTCGATCCACTTCGAGTGTGTGTGCGTACGTACTGCTCTGCGGGACGGTCGGCGTGAGGCCCTCCCGGCGGCGAGCTTAGAGCCTCGATCGCGGATCCTGCCTCAGCCCCGCCCGCGTTGGCCCGCGGGAGGGCCGGGTCGCCCGGGATGATTACGGTCGGTTCCCGTGGTGCTCCGTACGTCTTCGTACCACTGTGCGGGACGGAAGCCCCAAATCCCGCCCGTCCGACGCGGTTCGTCACTATCCGCGCACGTCCGGAAGCGTTGAGTGCGAAAACTGGCGAGTGTATTACCCCCGGAGTCCGTCCGCAGGGCGTTGGGTGAATGTGCCGACCCCCTGTTCTGATCTGGCTAAGCTCACGCGCAGTGAAGCCGAGTTGGCACCAATTCGCGCACATGTTCATGAGTGTCAGCACCTGTGGGCATACATCCCGGAATCAACCGCCAGAGGGTTTTTAGATGGTCCGTGTTGAATCACCACCGACCGACCGACGGATCCCCGTCGTCCGTGTACTCCTCCTGCCCGTCGCGCTGGTCGTCGGCGCCTCCGCGCTGGGCGTCACCCTGGTCACGGACGCCGCGCGGATACCACTCGCCGTGAGCGGCGCGCTCGCCGCCGTCGTGGTCGGTGCGCTCGCCGTCGCACTGAACCGGCGACGGTGCGAGACACGCGTCCTGCGCGCGAAGTACGAACAGCGCATCGCCCAGCTCGAATTGCGCATCGCCGCACACGACGAGGAGACCGTGCGGCTCACCAAGGAACTGATGCCCTCCGCCATCAGGATGCTGCGCGCGAGCAACTCGCCCGAAGAAGTCATGCGGGAGGTGGTGGACGGGGACGAGTCCTACCGCAACCTCCCCAAGGCGCTGCGGCGCCTCGTCTACACCGTCCTGCAGATCATCGACGACGAGGAGGCCCGGCGTGACTCCGCGCAGCGCGCCTTCGTCAGCGTCGCCCGGCGCGTGCAGGCCATCGTCCACCGCCAGGCGAGCGAACTGCGGGAGATGGAGGACCACTACGGACGCAACCCCGAGGTCTTCGACGACCTGCTCCGCATCGACCACGGCACCGCGCTGATCGGCCGCCTCGCCGACTCCATCGCCGTGCTCGGCGGTGCCCGCCCCAGCCGCCAGTGGCCCAAGCCCGTACCGCTGTTCAGCGTGCTGCGCGGTGCGATGTCCCGCATCCTGGAGTACCAGCGCGTCGATCTGCACTCGATCGCCAAGGTCGCCATCGTCGGCACCTCGGTCGAACCGCTCATCCACGCCTGCGCCGAACTCCTCGACAACGCCACGCGCTACTCCCCGCCGCAGACCCGGGTGCACGTCACCGCGGTCGAGGTGCAGACGGGAATCGCGATCGAGATCGAGGACGGCGGCGTCAGCCTCAGCGAGGAGGCCCGCGCCCGGGCCGAGAACATGCTCGCCCAGGCCCAGGCCGGCATCAACATGAACGACCTCGGGGAGTCCCCGCGCCTCGGCATGGCGGTCGTCGGCCGGCTGTCGCGCATGTACCAGCTCCAGGTGTCGCTGCGCCAGTCCGCGTACGGCGGCGTCCGGGCCGTGCTCATCGTCCCCCGGGACATGATCACCACCGGGCCCGCGCCCGGCATCGCCCACGGCATCGGCGCCACCTCGCGGCCCACCAGTTCGCTGGACATGTCGCAGCTCCAGCACGTCGTACCGCCCGCGGGAAAGCGGAAGGCCAGGGTCGCGGCCACCGGCCCGGTGCCCTCGGCAACCGTCCCGCCGGCCGCGTCCGCGCGCCCGGCCGCGCCCGCGGCGGCCATGGAGGACGAGGTCCCCGTGGTGACCGACTGGACCGAGAACGGCCTCCCCCAGCGCCGCAGCCGGGGCCGCGCCCCGCTCGGCTCGCACAACCTCCCGCAGCAGGCCCCGGCACCGGCGACGGAAGGCGTCCCGGGGGCGCTCAACGGCGCCACCCCGCAGGCCGCAGGCCGCGCGGGCGGCGAGGAGAAGCCCCCCGGCCTCTGGCTGGAGGCATTCACCAAGGCCGTCAACGGCGTGCCGCACGACCCGAAGAACGGCGAAGACTCTGACGACGCGTGGGACAAGGGAGACCTCAAGTGATCCAGCAGCGGGGAAACATGGACTGGATGCTCAAGGAGCTGGCCGACGACGTTCCGAGCATCCACCAGATCGTGGTGCTCTCCTCGGACGGACTGCGCATCGCCATGCACGGCGGAGACCCGGACGTCGGGGACCGGCTGGCCGCGGCCTGTGCCGGGCTGCAGAGCCTGGCCGCCGCCGTCGCCTCCGAAATCCCCTACAGCGACGGCCTGATGAAGCTCGTCGTCATCGAGGTGACCGGCGGGTTCTTCTACCTGATGGCGGCCGGCACCGGCGCCTACCTCGCCGTACTGGCCGGTGAGACGGTCGACGCCGGGCTCGTCGGCGCGCGGATGCGCGACATGGTCGTCCGGATCGGGGCCCATCTGACCAGCCCGCCGCGCCACGACGGGCAGGCCGGATGAACGCTCCCCGACGGGAACGCCGCAATGCCGACCCGGCGCTCAACGATCCCGAGCGCCTGTACGTCATCACCGGCGATCTTGACGGCAGCGAGCGGGCAGCGCTCGACCTGGTCACCATGGTCGTCGCCCAGGCGGAACCCTCACCGACGTTCCAGCCCGAGCAGGCCGCGATTCTGCGGCTCTGCCAGGCACCTCTGTCAGTCGCCGAGATCTCCGCCTATCTCGGCCTCCCGTTCAGCGTCGTCACCTCACTCCTGACCGAATTACTCGCGACCGAACTGATCGAGTCGCGCGCACCCATCGTCCGCGCCACTCTCCCCGACAGGTCCCTTCTCGAAGCGGTGATGCATGGACTTCAGAAGCTCTGACACGATCACCGGCCCCCGGACCGAGGACGTCCTGCCCACCACGGCCACCGCCGCGGTGAAGGTCGTGATCGTCGGTGGATTCGGGGTCGGCAAGACCACCATGGTCGGTTCGGTCAGTGAGATCCGGCCTCTGACGACCGAAGAGACCATGACGCAGGCCGGCGTCGGCGTCGACGACAACGCCGGGGTGGAGAGCAAGACCGCCACCACCGTCGCCATGGACTTCGGCCGGATCAGCCTCAGCGAGGAACTGATCCTCTACCTGTTCGGCACGCCCGGCCAGGAACGTTTCTGGTTCCTGTGGAACGGCCTCTTCGAGGGCGCCCTCGGCGCCGTCGTCCTGATCGACACCCGGCGCCTCGAAACCAGCTTCGACGTCATCGGACGCCTGGAGGAGCGCGGGGTGCCGTTCGTCGTCGCCGTCAACACCTTCCCCGACGCCCCGCACCATCCGGTCGAGACGTTGCGGCAGGCGCTGGACCTGCCCGACGAAGTCCCCATGATCGACTGCGACGCGCGGCTTCGGGCGTCCAGCCGGGACGTGCTGATGACGCTCATGCGCTACCTGCACAGCCTGGCCGTACCCCTCGTATGACATCCGGGGCGGCCGGCCGGACGATCCGGACGGCCGCCCCGGACCCAGGCCGTGTCGTGAGAGTCCCGCCTGTCCGGCGACGCCCGGTACGCACGCTCGCCGTGTCGCCGGGAGCGCCCCGGTACATCCAGTACCGGGACGGCCCTCGGCCGTGCGATCGCACGCACCGGACGCCGCCGGACCCGCCCTCCGGGCGGACGGCGCCACGTTCACAACACGACCTGGCCGCGCGGCGCCGGGGGTGCCCGGCGGATCCGGCCGGTCGCAGCGCGGCTCCGGTACGACGTGTCACCCCGACGCGAGTACCGGACCGGGCGCGTGAGCCCGGCCGTGATCCGCCGGACACCCCCTTCGGGTCGTGTCCCCTCCCCGCCCGCGCGGCCCTCCCGCGCGACCCCTGAAAGCCTCATCACTGGAGCCACTGTGACAACCCCCTTCTCCCACGAACCCGGAGCGCCGACGGGAGCCGCCCCGCCGCCCGGATGCCCCGCCCACGGCCTCGGCCCCGGCGGGCTGCGCCGCTACTACGGCGCCGAGGTGGAGAACGACATCGTCGGGCTGAACGAGAAGCTGCGCGCCGAACACGGCAGCGTCGCCCCGGTGCTGCTCCACGGTGACGTACCCGCCTGGCTCGTCCTCGGCCACAGCGAGAACCTCTACGTCACCCGGACCCCCTCGCAGTTCTCCCGCGACTCCCGGCGCTGGCGCGCCCTGCAGGACGGCAGCGTGGGCCCCGAGCACCCGCTCGCGCCGATCTTCACGTACCAGCCCATCTGCGCCTTCGCGGACGGCGCGACCCACGAACGCCAGCGCGGCGCGATCACGGACAGCATGGCCCGGATCGACACCCGCGGCGTGCGGCGCCACATCAACCGGTTCAGCAACCGGCTCGTCAACGATTTCTGCCTCAAGGGCACCGCCGACATCGTCAGCCAGTTCGCCGAGCACCTGCCGATGATGGTCATGTGCGCGATCTTCGGCATGCCCGAGGAGTACGACGACCGGCTGGTACTGGCCGCCCGCGACATGACGCGGGGCACCGAGACCGCCGTCACCAGCAACGCGTACGTCGTCGGCGTGCTCACCCGGCTCGTCGAGCGACGGCGGGGCGCCCCCGAGTCGGACTTCGCCACCTGGCTCGTCGAACACCCCGCCAGGATGAGCGACATCGAGGTCATCGAACACCTCCGGCTGACACTCATCGCGGCGTACGAATCCACCGCCAACCTGATCGCCAACGTGATCCGGATGGTGCTGACCGACCCCCGCTTCCGGGCGCGGCTCAGCGGCGGCCACATGACCGTCCCCGAGGCGGTCGAGCAGACCCTCTGGGACGAGCCCCCCTTCTCCGCGGTCTTCGGCCGCTGGGCCGTCGGCGACACCGAGCTCGGCGGGAAGCAGATCAAGGCCGGCGACGCCATGCTCGTCAGCATCGCGGGCGCCAACAGCGACCCCGCCGTACGGCCCGACCTCAGCGCCTCCATGGAGGGCAACCGCGCCCACCTCGCCTTCAGCGGCGGCCCCCACGAGTGCCCCGGCCAGGACATCGGCCGCGCCATCGCGGACGTCGGCGTCGACGCCCTGCTCATGCGGCTGCCCGATCTCGAACTCGCCGTGGACGAGAACGAACTGCGCTGGATGGGCAACATCATGTCGCGCCATCTGACCGAACTCCCGGTCCAGTTCGCACCCAGCCCGCAGCAGGAGATCGACGACGAACCCATGACGTCGATGGCCGCCCGCTCCGTCCCCCGCAACGACTGGGAGATCTCGTCGCCGGCGCCGGCCGCCCCCGGCCGGCCCGCGGGCGGGCAGGAGGCCCCCCCGGCGCCGGCCGGCGCCGCCCCGGCCCCCGCGATCCCGGAGCAGCGCGCCGAGAGTGCCACGAACCGCCTGTGGCAGGCCGTCTCCAGCTGGTGGAAGGGGTACTGACCGACGTTCACCGGGGCGCCCGGCGCCCCGGTGAACGCCCCGCGCCGAGCGGTTCCCGGCACGGACGGCGCGCCGGAGTCCCGGCCCGCCGTCCCCCGAGTCCCGGCGGGCCGGGGCCGGACCCGTACCATCGAGCAGCGTGAAGCTGACAATTCTTGGCGGTGGCGGATTCCGGGTTCCCCTCGTGTACGGGGCACTGCTCGGCGATCACGCCGAGGGCCGCGTCTCCCGGGTCACCCTCTACGACACGGACCACGACCGCCTCACGGCCGTCGCCCGGGTGCTGGGTGAACAGGCCAGGGGGGTGCCCGACGCTCCCGCCGTCGTGGCCACCACCGACCTCGACGAGGCCCTGAAGGGCGCCGACTTCGTCTTCTCGGCGATCCGGGTCGGCGGCCTGGCCGGCCGGGCCGCCGACGAGCGGGTGGCCCTGGACGCGGGGGTGCTGGGGCAGGAGACCGTCGGGGCGGGCGGCATCGCGTACGGCCTGCGCACCGTTCCGGTCGCCATCGACCTCGCCCGCCGCATCGCCCGGCTCGCCCCGGACGCCTGGGTCATCAACTTCACCAACCCCGCGGGCCTGGTGACCGAGGCGATGTCCCGGCACCTGGGGGACCGGGTCGTCGGCATCTGCGACACGCCCGTGGGCCTCGGCCGCCGCATCGCCCGGGTCCTCGGCGCCGACCCGGACCGCGCCTGGATCGACTACGCCGGCCTCAACCACCTCGGCTGGGTCCAGGGCCTGTACGTGGACGGGCGGGACGAGCTTCCCCGGCTGCTCGCCGACGACACCCTGCTCGGCTCCTTCGAGGAGGGCAAGCTCTTCGGCACCGACCTGATCCGGTCGCTCGGCGCCGTGCCCAACGAGTACCTGCACTACTACTACTTCAACCGGGAGGCGGTCCGCGCCTACCAGCAGGCCGAGCTGACCCGCGGCGCCTTCCTCCGCGAGCAGCAGCAGGGCTTCTACGCGCGGATGCGCGAACCTGGCACCCCGGCCCTCGCCACCTGGGACCGCACCCGCGCCGAGCGCGACGCGACCTACATGGCGGCCAACCGCGAGGTCGCGGGGGCCGGGGAGCGCGCCGCGAGCGACCTGGAGTCCGGCGGCTACGAACAGGTGGCCCTCGCCCTCATGCGGGCCGTCGCCCGAAACGAGCGCACCTCGCTCATCCTCAACGTCCGTAACGGCGGAGCCCTTTCGGCGCTCGACGCGGATGCCGTCGTCGAAGTCCCCTGCCTGGTCGACGCGAACGGCGCCCACCCGGTGGCGGTGAGCCCGCTTCCGCTCCACGCGGCCGGGCTCGTCGCCTCCGTGAAGGCCGTCGAACGCGCCGTGCTCGAAGCGGCCGACAGTGGATCGCGCTCCGCCGCCGTACGGGCGTTCGCGCTGCACCCGCTCGTGGACTCCGTCAACGTCGCCCGCGAACTGGTCGGCGCCTACATCCGGGTCCACCCCCGGCTGGCCTACCTCGACCAGCCCTGACCGGCCACCGTGACGGTCCGGCCCGGCACACCGGCCGGACCGTCAGGCGCCGGACCGCCGTCGGCCGGGGCGCGCCGGACACCGCCGAGCGACGTCAGGTCCGCGAGCACCTCGGACGCCGTCACCTGGTCCAGGCAGCCGAAGAGATGGGTGTACGTCCCGTGGGGCCAGTGGTCCCCGGGCCGGTCGCCGAGCCAGACCGCCTCCAGCCGCTGATCGGGGAAGGCCTGCGGAGAGCCGGCCACGATGCCCTCGTAGAACCCGACGACCAGGTACAGCTCCTCGCCGAGGCGTTTGGAGATCCACCCCACCACCCCGGCGTCCTGCGGCGCGCCCCGCTCCCAGCCGCGCCGCTCCAGGCCGAGGACCTCCACCGTGGGGACGGTGACGCCCTCGAACCGGGCCAGCCGGTTGCCCGTCCGCTCCTCGTCCGTCAAGGCGAAGACCGCGCGCTCCAGTTGGGGGAACGGCTGGGACAGCTCCCGGCGGGCGAAGAGCTCCGACCAGGCGGCCCGCTCGTCGCCGAGGAGGAGCGGATGGGCCAGCCGCACGGACGCGTCGGCGGGCAGCACCGACACGTCGTCGCGCACATCGGCGAACGTCCGGTCCGCCGCGACCCGGAAGGCGGTCGTCGTGCCCCGCGACCCGCTCAGCCACACCAGCCGCCGCACCAGATGCCCCACCAGCGGATGGGCGACGAACAGCTCCTGGAACTCCCGCGCCGTCCAGGACCGGCCCGAGACCATCGCGGCCTCCAGCCGCTGCACCTGCCCGGAGGCGACCGTACGCACGTCCTTCTTCAGCGCCAGGAACCGCTTGCGCCCCGCCGAGGCCAGCTCCCCGTCGTCCCGGGCCGCCGGGGCCGGCAGATCCCTGCGGCGGTTCCCCGCCCCGTCCACGACGTACGCGCCGAGGCGTTCGTCGAAGCCGACGGTGAAGCGCCGCGGGCCGTAGTCCACGACCGTCGAGCCGTCCGCGTCCAGCCCGAAGTCCGGCACCAGGCGGTCGGACAACTGCTCGGCGGTGAGGCCCAGGACCGCGGCCACCTCGGCGATCTTCTCCTGGGCGCGCGTCTTCAGCGCCTTGAACTTCACCCGCTGCCCGATGCCGTGCAGATGGAGCAGGGCGACCTCGCTGCCGATGGCCGCCAGCACGTCCAGCCCTTCGACCGCCCGGTGGTGCGCGCCCTCGCCCGGCCAGGCGCGGATGACCGGGGTGAGCCGCCGGACGGTCTCGTCGTCCCCGACCTCACCGAGGGCGTAGAGCGCCCAGGACTCCCTGGCCGGCAGCCGCGCGTCGAGCCACTGCTCGAAGACCGCCCAGGCGAACCCGGCCAGCGAGGCGGGCGCCGCGGCCTCGCGCAGCGCGGCGAGACCCGGGTAGACCTCGCCCGGCCGAAGAAGCGCGAACATCGTCAGGGCGTTGCGCACCACCTCGGCGGGCAGGGCTTCGCCGGTACGTGTCAGGAGCTGAGGCAGCAGCCCCGGCTCGGCCCAGTTCGGCAGGACCGGCAGCTTCGCGGGCAGCGCGTGCTCCAGCGGATCGGCGACCAGCAGCATCTCGACGGAGCGCAGCGCGTCCGCGCCGTACCGGGCGGCGGCCTCGCGCACCGTCGCCTCGCCGTGCACCGCCGCTATCTGGAGCAGCGCCCGCTCGGCCGCCCGCCGCGGAGCGCCGGGCCTGCCGACCGCGTCCGGCACCAGGAACACCGCGGCGGCACCGCCGTGCCGCGCGAACCACGCCCGGGTCGTCGCGGCGGTGGACTTCAGCCGGGCCGCCCAGTCCGCCATGTGCCGGGCGACGGCCGCGTCGGCGAACGGCAGGAACAGCTCCGCCATGGTGCTCGGCTGCCGGGGGACGGTACGCAGCAGGAGCGGCAGCGCGTCGATCCCGAAGCGGGCGACGACCGGTCTGAGGGTGTCCGCCCCGTCCCACAGGTCCGTCGGCGCCCAGGTGGCCAGGGCCGGCGCGATGCGCTCCACCGGCGCGTGCAGGAAGATCCACGCGGGCCGCAGCCCGGTGCTGCCCAGCCCTTCGAGCTGGGAGGAGATCACCTTCTCGTAGTCGCCGCCGTGCTGCGGGCGGGTGTACCAGGTGGAGCAGCGCGCCCACGCCTCCTGCTCGCCCGGCAGCCAGCGCAGCTCCGGCGCGGGGAGCACGGCCGCGCCGGTGCTCACCGGGGTGGCGGCACCAGCGCGCGGCCGGGTCCACGGAGGCCGGGTGAGCACGGGCGGCAGGGACGCGAGGGAGGCCTCCGGGAAGCGGGACACCGGGTTCAGCAGCGGGGCGACGACCTCCGCGAGATCCCCGGGCAGGCCCGCCAGCAGGGAGGAGACCAGCGGGCGGTGGGTGTTGATGTGGGCGTGCAGTAACTGCCGCGAGGCACGCGACCTGGTCGCGGTGTTGTACCGGACGTCGGCGGAGAGCAGCCGCAGGGCCCGCACCGGGTAGCGGCGCATCGCGTCGAGCAGCGCCGCGCGGACCTGCTTCAGCTCCTTGTGGTGGAGCAGGACGTTGAACGCCTCGTCCGTGGGGAGTTCGGCCAGCGCGGCGGAGACCGCCTTGACGCCCTCGGCGTAGTGGTTGCCGTGGTCGAGGTACTTCCGGAGCATCGGCGCGACAGCCGTCCCGATGCCGTCGGCGAGCGTCGCGATCACGGCGAGCGTGTGGTCCGGACGGTACGACAGCCGTGCCAGCTGGTCGGCGGACGTCAGCGAGCAGAGCACCATGCGCTGCAGGACGTAGTGGTCCTCGGCGAGCACGGCGGGCTCCGACAGGAGGGCGTCGACCCACTCCCGCTCGCTCGGGGCCAGGAAGGCGGCGGCGATCCGCTGGTGGCTGTCCCTGCGGGCCGCGCCGAGCGCTTCCACGACCGCGCGGTAGGTGGCCTCGTCGGCGGCGGCGATGTGGGCGCGGGCCCGCGCGGCCACGTTCAGTGAGCCGTGGTGCCAGTGCAGGGACGAGGAGAGCGAGACGCGCTTGAGCGCGCCCTTCACCCGCCGCCCCAGGGCGTGATAGCTGTGCGCCTTGATCGTCTGGAGCTCCTGGGCGGCCCGGGCGGCGAACGGCAGCCCGTGGTCCGCCACCCAGGTGTCCACCCAGCACGAAGGGGCTGTCTCCCCCAGGGAGACGACGGCCGCCAGGGCTGCGGCCCCGACCGGGGAGGGGCTGCCGGCGAGGTGGGCCCGGGTGGCGTCCACCAGGTCCGGGTCCGAGCCAGGCTCGGTGAGGATCAGCTCGATCCAGGCGGCTTCCCCCGCGATCCGCTCCCCGACCTGCGCCAGGGCATCCTCACCGGGCCGGTTCAGCGGCCGGGCGCAGCCGCCCCGCCGGGGGTAGAGCACCCGGCGCCAGCTCAGCGGGAGTTCGAAGGCGTCCTCGTCCGGCAGCGCGGCCGCACCCGCCGTCGCCCCCGCCGTCCCGGAGGCTTCCGGGGGCCCGGGCACCGCAGGCGCGGACGCGCTCGCCGCCACCTCCTCGTACCCCTTGCGCTCCTTCGCCGCTATCGTCCTGCGCACCTGGGCGTGCGCGGCCTCCTCGGAGGCGTACTCCGTCGTCCGGGTGCGTCCCTCCGACCCGCAGCGGCCGTACCGCACGGTGACCGCGACGCCGACCGCCCCGGTCTCCCAGAACTTCGACGCAGTGCCCTCGACCAACTCCCAGCGCCGCATCCGCCCCGCCCCCTCAACCCCAGTACGGCCTGCCGAGCGGCGGGCCTCCCGATCGCTGTCTTCATTCTGGAACCGACCACTGACAGTGCCGGGCGGCGGCGGGCCGCCGCCCGGGGACCCGAGAGCCGGCGGACCGGACCGGGATCCCTCTCAGGGCGCGGTGACCGCCCGCCGGCGGCCCGGCGCTCCCCAGCTCGGTGTCACCCCGGCCACCTGGCACACCATCAGGAAGAGCGGGATCGGGGGCGTGTACGGGGTGCGGCTGTCCGGGCCGTGGATGAGCCGGGGCCGCGGCACCGGTACGAAGCCCCCCTCGGCGTAGGCGACCGGTTCGGGCCAGTCCAGGTCCTGGTCGGAGCCCGCGGGGACGATCCACCACCACACGTCCGCCGCCTCGAACACGCAGCCGGTGCGGGGGAGATGCGACAGCAGGTGGAATCCGTGCCGGGCCGGGACGCCCACCGCGTCGTACCCCAGACTCGCGCACAGCTCCGGCGGCAGCGGCAGCCGCGCCCGCGCGGGACCCGCACCGCCCCCGTTCCCGGCCGTCCCGCCCTCGGCGTTCCCGCTCTCGGCGGTCCGGGAGGCGTGACGGCCCGCGCGCAGCCGGACCAGCGCGTCCCTCAGCACGGCTGCCCCGCACCGTGCGCCAGCTCCGACCAGACGACCCGCCCGGACGCGTCCTCGGCGTCGTGCGAGCCCCACGCCTGGCTCAGGGCGTCCACCAGGAACAGGCCCCGCCCGTGCTCGTCGTCGGAGGAGACGCGCAGCCTCGGGCCGCCGGTGAGTCTCCCCTGGTCCTGGACCGCTATCCGCAACAGGTTGTCCAGGCGCCGGAGTTCGCAGACGACCAGCGCGCTCGCGGTGTGCACCACGGCGTTGGTGACCAGCTCGGAGACGACGAGTGCGGCAGTGTCGCGCAGGTCGCCCCGGAGCTTCCAGACCGCGAGTCTGTCCCTGGTCAGCCTGCGTGCCCCGGCGGCCGACGCCGGTCTGGCCGGCAGGGCGAAGCGGAAACGGAGCGCCTCAGCCCCGGAAGGGGAGCCCACGGAACGGGGGATGAGCGCACTGCCAGGTGCCACGACCGAATCCTCACAGTGGTTTGCCGCGTCATGTCCGGACCTCGACGCATCGGGAGAGGGGCGGACGTGACCAAGTGAATTGGTTCAATCGCCAACTCTCCCCCTGACGCGGACACTTGGCAAGGGGCACTCTGAAAATTGCAGAGTGCCCGTGTCTTTGTCGTCAGCCGCATGGCACACTGCTGACAGAAGAGACCATCGGAGGTCCGAAGTGAGCGAGCCTCGGTCAGCCCCGACCGTGGGGCAGGTCGTCCTCGGCAGGCGCCTGCAGGACCTGCGGGAGCGTGCCGGACTCACCCGCGACCAGGCGGCCAAGGTGCTCCGCGTCGCGTCCGCCACGGTCCGCAGGATGGAGACGGCCGAGGTCGCCCTCAAAATTCCCTACGTACAGGCCCTGTTGCGCGCCTACGGGATCGGCGAGGAGGAGACGGACGCCTTCGTCGATCTCGCCGAAGAGGCCAACAAGCCCGGCTGGTGGCAGCGTTACCACGACGTGCTGCCCGACTGGTTCAGCATGTACGTCAGCCTGGAGGGCGCGGCGAGCCTGCTGCGCATGTACGAACCGCACTTCGTGCCAGGCCTTCTCCAGACCGAGGACTACGCCCGCTCCGTGATGCTGGGCGGCGCGGTCGGCCAGTCCGAGCCCGGGGACATCGAGCGGCACGTCGCCCTGCGCATGGAGCGGCAGAGCCTGCTCGCCAAGGCTGACGCACCGAGGCTCTGGGTGGTCATGGACGAGACGGTCCTGCGGCGCCCGGTCGGCACCCCCGAGGCCATGCGCGCGCAGATCGACAAGCTCCTCGAAGCCTCCGAACAGACGCACATCACGCTGCAGATCGCGGAGTTCGCGACCGGCCACCACCCAGGGACCTACGGACCGTTCGTGCTCTTCCGCTTCGGCGTGCCCGAACTGCCCGACATGGTCTTCAGCGAGTACCTGACCGGCGCCGTCTACTTCGACACGCGCCCCGAGGTGGCCTCCTACCTCGAGGTCATGGACCGCATGGCGGCCCAGGCCGCGACTGCACGACGCACGAAGGACATCCTCCGGGATTTCCGCAAGGAGCTGTGATGAGCGACATCTACAACGGCATGCCGGCCACCGCCCTCGGTGCCGAGGGCTGGTCCAAGCCCTGGAGCGGCGGCAACGGCGGCAACTGCGTCGAGACCATGAAGCTGGCGGACGGCAGAGTCGCCATCCGCCAGTCCGCGGACCCCGACGGCCCGGCGCTCATCTACTCCACCGGCGAGATGGCCGCCTTCATCCAGGGCGCCAAGACCGGCCAGGCAGACTTCCTGCTGACCTGACCTGACCTGACCTGACCTGACCTGACCTGACCCGACCTGGCCCGAGAGGCCGTTGCCCCACCGGACGTGATCTTTCGCAGAGTGGTCCTGTCCGGCCCCGCTGCCATCCGCAGGCGGGCGTGCCGCGGCTCCGACCGGTCTCAGAGCCGCTCCACGGCCGGGTGCGGAACCGGGCTGCTGGTGCCCTGGTCCGGCGTCAGTTCCGGGGCGGTCCGTGGCCCGGCCAGGGTGGTGCAGCGGGCCCAGATCAGAAGGGTGAGCGGGTACACGGCGTACCCGACGCGGGTTGCCGGGGACAGCAGGATGGCGATGGTGAGGCCGAGCGCGAGCCGGTGGGCGGCTGCCGCCGTGGTCGTCGGCGGCTGAACGATGAGCGACAGGGCTGTGGCCATGGCGCCGACGCCTATCAGGGCCACGGCCACGGTCTTGCCGTGGGGCAGCACGGCAGCCAGGAGGGCGCCCAGGAGCGGGCTGGCGGCGGTCGAGGCCGTGTCGCTCAGTCCGAAGGGGTAGAGCACCGCGTTGTCGAGGAAGGCACGCGGATCGGCCAGGAGCGGCGGCACGACCACCGAAGCCGCCACCGCGACCGCCACCGCTGCCGCGGTCCTGGCCGCGCGTGATCCCCTGGTCGCAGCCAGGAGGACGACGACGACCGGTATGGCCGGCCATGCGGTCCACTTCAGAATGGCTGCCGCTCCCAGTGCCAGACCAGCGCCCACGGCACGGCCCCGGTGCGCGTAGGCCAGGGCCAGAAGGACGAAGGCCACGACCACGGGATCGACCCCGCCGATGGCCAGTGGCAGCGCCACCACGGGGCAGGCCGCGATCCATGCCGCCCCCGTCACCGCCGTGCGTCGGGACTGGGGCCGGCCCTTGGCCAGCACGGCCACGGCAGCGGACAGCGTGGCGGCGAACCCGGCCAGATTCCACAGGCGGGCGCTGGAGAACACCGTCTCGCCGAACAGTGCGTGGGGGAGCCCGAAGAGGGCCATGCCGGGCAGGTAGGGGTTGAAGTCACGGACCGCGACCGGATGCGAGAGGTAAGGGGTGCCGGTCTCCAGGAGGTGCTGGGCGGACCGTTCGACGACGCCGACCTCCATCTGCTGCAGGCCCACGGCGGTCAGCCACACCAGCGGAACCGCCAGCGCGCCGACGACGCCGGTCAGGGCCACCGCACGAGACCACTGGACACGGGAACCCAGCGACACCAGCGCGGCACAGGCATAGGCGACAGCAGCGGCAAGTCCCCACCGGTGCTGCGACGTGTTCGACGCGGAAGCAAGCCCCACACCCAGGGCCACCAGGGAGCTCGCCGCCAATGCCCACAGGTCCCACCGGCGGAGAGCCATGCTGGAGCGACGACCCGGGCGACGACCGGAAGCATCTGGAAATCGTGATATGTGCATGTAAAGAGGCCTTGCCTGGAAAGTCGTCCGCCCAAGTGAACAGACGCGCAACGAGAGGTTGGACGCGCCGGCGACACGGGCTCCCGCTGCGGGGTGGCCGGCATGGCGCCCCGCGCGACGTGAGCGCGTTTCGGCGCATGCTGATCCGCGCCCCGGCGTCCTTCGCCGCACAGGAGCGCACAGGACCGTGCCCGGCACACCTCATCCAAACCAGTGCGGGCCGGGGGGACCAGGAAGTTCGACCGGCAGACGGAGCGGCCCGCATACTTCTGCCGGTGAGTACTGCCGGTAGCTACGCCGTTCCGGCCGGGCCACGCAGACCAGGGGGACCAGAGCTGTGAGCGACAACGAGTTCGGCGAGCGGCTGCACGCACTGCGCACGGGAGCGGGCATCAGCCAGGAACGGCTGGCGCAGCGGGCGGGGATCAGTGTGCGGGCGCTGTCGGACATGGAGCGCGGGCGGACGCGGGGGCCGCGGCAGCGCACGGTGGAGGCATTGGCGGCGGCCCTGGGAGTGGACGGTGCTGTGGGCCACGAGCTCGAGGACGCCGCCCGGTCGGGCCGCCCGCGGACCGTGGGCGGGGCGGGGCCCAGGCCGTCGGCCGGGACGGGGCCGGGCGTGGGGTTGCCGGCCGGGCACGGGCTGGCGTTGCCGCGTGATCTCCGGGACTTCACCGCCCGCGGCCCCGCCCTGTCCGGGCTGCGAGTCCTGGCCGAGGACCTCGATCCCGCCCGCCCGCCGGTCGCCGTGATCTGCGGGCAGCCCGGGCTGGGCAAGACCGCCTTCGCCGTGCACGCCGCCCATGCTCTGGCGCCACGTTTCCCGGACGGACAGTACGCCGTCGACCTGCGCGGCATGGACCCGGAGCCCACACCGCCGCGCGAGGTGCTCGCCCGGCTCCTTCACGCGCTCGGTGTGGCCGAGACCGCTGTCCCGGCCGCCACCGACGAGCGCAGCGGGCTGCTGCGCTCGGTGCTGCGCGAGCGCCGGGTGCTGCTCCTGTTGGACAACGCCGCCGACGAGGACCAGGTCCGTCCCCTGCTGCCCGGCCGCGGCGCCTGTCTGGCCCTGGTCACCAGCCGCCGCTCGCTGGCCGGCCTGGAAGCCGTCCACCGCACGGAGCTGGCGCTGCTGCGCCGGGAGGAGGCGGTCGAACTCCTCACCCGCGTCATCGGGCCGGAGCGGGTCGAGCGGGAGACGCAGGCCGCCCGCGACCTCGCGGAACTCTGTGGGCACTTGCCCCTGGCCGTGCGCATCGCCGCCCAGCGCCTGGCCTCCCGGCCCGGCGAGACCCTGGCGAAACTCGTGACCCAGCTCACCGCTCACGGGGGCCGCCTGGACACCCTGCGGGCAGGTTCCCTGCAGATTCGGTCCGCCTTCACCTTGTCCTACCGTCAGCTCAGCCCGGCCGCCCGCACTGTCTTCCGCCGCGCCTCACTCGCCTGCGGCCCCGACTTCGGCCCCGCCACCGCAGCCCTCCTGGCAGACATGCCCCCACGCCAGGCCGCGCGCTGCCTCGAACGGCTGACCGACGCCGGACTGCTCCAGCCCCACTCCACCGCTGACCGCTACCGCTTCCACGACCTCCTGCGCCTGTTCGCCGCCGAACAACTGGTCGAGGACGACGACCCCACCCGGATCGCCGCCGCCCAGGACCGGGCCGCCCACTGGATCCTGCGCCGGGCCACCGCCGCCGCACTGCGCTTCGACGCCGACCGCCACCAGGACGCGCCCGAAGGCGACCCCGACCCGGCCACCGCGCCCACCGACTGCGAGCAGGCCCGGATCTGGCTGGAGGCCGAGCGGCCCCAGTGGCTCGCCGCGCTGGGCCACGCCCAGGCGGCAGGCCGGCACCAGCAGGTCATCGACGCCGCCGAAGCGATGCACTGGTTCTCCGACGTGACCGCGCACTGGGAGCTGTGGGCGGAGGTGTTCCAGCGGGCCGCCGACTCCGCCCGCGCGCTCGGCAGCAGGCGCGACGAGGCCGTCCACCTCAACTACCTCGCCTGGGCCTGCAACTTCTGCCTCCACGACTACCCCGCCGCCCTGGCCGCCGCACGAGCGGCCCTGGCCGCGGCATACGAGGCCGCAGACCAGCTGCAAGCGGGATGGGCCCTGGGCTACGCGGCAGGAGCACTCCGTCGGCTCGGACGGACCGACGAGTCCATCGTCCGGCTGCGCGAGGCGGCCGCCCACCTCGGAGATCACGCGAACGCGCAGGTCCGCCTCGCCGAACTCACCATTCTCAATACCCTGGGCCAGCACCTGCGCTGTGCCAACCGTGCGGACGAGGCCCTGGTCATCCACCGGCGCAGCGAAGCTCTCTGCCTCGCCGGAGTGCCGGGGACGCCGCACGACCTCGTCGCCTCCTATCTGGCGCAGACCCGCCACAACCTCGGCAGCGACCTCATGGCCCTGGGGCGATGGGGCCAGGCCGAATCCCCTCTGCGTGCCGCATTGGCCTACTGGGAGGCAGGCCGGATGCCCGCCTGGAGCGAACCCGTCCGCCTCGACCTCGGCATCACCCTGCGCCACCTCGACCGCCACGACGAGGCCCGCGCGGCATTGACCACGGCCCACCGCACCCTCACCGGGCTGAACAATCCCCGCCGGCGTGAGGCCGCCGACGAACTGGACCAGGTCACCGCGGTGTTCGGCGTCGCCGGCCGGCCGATCGGCTGAGGCGCCCAGTTCCTTGTCCTGTGACGCGCTTCAGGCGGCGCGGGGCAGAGTGGGCGGCATGACGGACAGCTCCGGCCACGGCCCCGGTCCGGGGGACGTGGACGACCGCCGGGCGATCGAACACCTCCTCGGTCGGCCCCCGGACCGGACGTGGCCGGCGGGAGCGCTGGAACCGGGAAGCCGCGTCGCTGTCGTTCGCGCCGAGCACTGGGGCGGTACCTGGCAGACAGAGTGCGCCGGGACGATCGACGCCATGGCCGCACCCGAACCCAATGAACACGCCCGGTCGCCCGACGGCGAGCTGCTGTACCGGGTCACCTTCGACGCCCCGCAGTACGACCGCGACGGTGCCGGCCCCTGTCGCAAGAACCGGATCCGGGGCCGGTACCTACGGGCCGAGCAGGGGCAGACGCCTGCCGGGCCGACGGGTCCTCAGCGACCTGAACCCGCCGAGCGCCGCGACCCGGACGCTTCCTCCAGCAGCACGGCGCTGTCACCGGGGTCCAGGGCCACCGCCCGCAGCCGCTCGAACAGCGACCGGTGGTGCAGGGTCTCCTCCTCCGAATCCAGGAACACGTCACCGGCGGGGGTGTCCGCCCAGACCAGCTCCGCGTCCAGCGCGTCGGGGAAGTCCAGGTGAACGAAGCTTCCGGCCATCCCGCCGTGCGCCCCCGCGCCGAAGGGGATCACCCGCACCTCCACCCCGGGCTTCCGCCCGATCCGCACGAGGTGCTCGGCCTGCTCGCGCATCACCTCGGGCCCGCCGACCGCCCGCCGCACGGCGGCCTCGTCCACGACCGCGCGGAGCCTGGGACCGTCCGCCCCGGCGAGCAGGCTCCGCCGCTCCATCCGTACCCGGACGCGCTCGTCGACCTCCGCCCGCCCGGCATCGGGCAGCACGCCCCGGATCACCGCCCGGGCGTAGCGCTCGGTCTGGAGCAGTTCCGGCACGCACATCGATTCGTAGGCGCGCACCGTGCGCGCCTCGGCCTCGAACCCGAGGTACGCGAGGTATCCCTCCGAAAATCCGGCGAACCCGGCGTACCCGCCGGCCCCCGCCACCCCGGACGGCTCCGCGCCGTACGGCCGCAGCCGGCTCCGGTCGTCCGCGAGCCGCTGAGCCGCCAGCAGGTCCGCGCGCTGCGCCTCGCCGGCCTCGTACGCCACCATCAACGCCGCCAGGGTCCGCTTCTGCGGGCGGGCGCGTGCCTTCTCGATCCGGTACAGCGTCGCGACGTTGATTCCGGTGCGCCCGGCGACCTGCTCGCGCGTCAGCTCCGCCTCGGCGCGCAGCCGCCGCAGGAGTGCGGCGAGCCGCCGCAGCCTGACGACCGGGGGTGGGGTCTGCTGCCTGTCCGACACGTTGTGCGCCTTCCTGTCCCGGGGGTAACGAGAGTCTGGCCGGTGACGGGGCCTCACCTCAAACCGGCAGGAGGCGGGCATGGGGACGCGGGCGGACAGAAGGCAACCATGGAGAACGCAATCTTTGCGTTCCGGCCCTCGGGCGGTGCATGCTGAGGTGCGGCATCACGCACCGTGCGTGATCCACCACAGGGCGGGAGAGGTGCGCACATGGCCGAGGACGCACGGGCAGGCGGACGGACAGCCGGGCGGGCCCGATGACGATTCCCCCGCACTGCGTCGACTGCGGCGGCCCGGTTCTCGGTGAGGCGGTGGTCGTGGTGTACGGCGACAACGCGACCGGCGCCCGCGCCCACGGGTACGCACATCCGGCGGGATCGCCCGACTGCACGCGTGCGCTGTCCACCGGGGCGGGTGGCAGGCGCCGGCCGACGGGCGGAAGGGCGGAGCCCCCGCAGCGGTGGTGAGGCCCGCCGTCGGCACGAGGCGCACGTCCCGACAGGCGACAATGGGGCGCATGTCACGACGCACCGCCCGCCGGAAACCGCCCGTCCCCTCCGTCCCGCGCGTCACCGCGGACGCCCCCTGCCCCTGCGGCCTGCCGGCTTCGTACGGCGCGTGCTGCGGCCGGTACCACGCGGGTACGGCCGCCGCGCCCACCTGCGTTGCTCTGATGCGGTCCCGGTACGCGGCCTTCGTCGTCCGGGACGCCGGTTATCTGCTCCGTACCTGGCACCCGGCGACCCGGCCGCCGGCCGTCGAGTTCGACCCCGGCACGCGCTGGGAACGGCTGGAGATCCTGGGCATCACCGAGGGCAGTGCCTTCCACACGACGGGCACCGTCACCTTCCGCGCCCACTGGACCGAGGGCGGACGGCCCGGCAGCATGCACGAGCGGAGCAGCTTCGTCCGCCACGAGGGCGCCTGGGTCTACGAGGACGGCGAGTTCCCGGACGCGTGACGATCCCGGGGCCGTGCGGCCGGGCCCGCACGGCCGCGGCCGGAGCCCGGCCGCCGTCAGACCGCCGTGCCCACCGGGGTGGGGGCGTGGTTCCGGGGAGCCGGGGCGAGTTCGGCCGCCAGGTCCTCCGCGAGGAGCTGCTTGGCGATGACGTCGACGGCCGCCCTCAGCTGCCGGTCGTCGGGCCGGGCACCGTCCTCCGCCAGCCGTTCGTTGAGCCACCGGGCCCAGGCGGAGGTGATCGTGGCGGCCTCCCGCCGGCCCGCCGCGGTGTGCTGGAAGAGCCGTCCGTCGCCGGTCAGATAGCCCTCGTCGATCATCCGGTCGAAGACCGGCACCAGGACCTCCGGGGGCAGCCGGTGGCGGGTCGCGATCAGCCCGAGACCGGCGTGCCCGACCATCCGCGTGAACAGGTCGACCTGCATGACGGCCCAGGCGCCCGCCATGTCCAGCCGGGTGTCGGACGCGTCGACGATCCGCCGTGCCGTGTCCGGGCGGGCGCCGTGGAGGATCTTGGCCACCGAGAACTCCAGGACCCGGTCCGGGTTCCCGCTCATGGGCTGGGCGAAGCCCTCGCCCATGTCGGTCGAACCGGCCCGCGCCGAGTCCCGCAGCTTGACCTCCTTCAGGAACAGCGCCACCACGAACCCGATCAGCGCCACCGGCACCGTCCAGAGGAAGACCGTGTGGATGGTGTCCGCGTACGCCTGCGCGAGCGGCGCGGACTGCGCGTCGGGCAGGGCGTGCAGGCTCAGCGGGTTCTGCGAGGCCGCGGTCAGCGTCGCGGGATCACCGCCCGCCCGCGCGGCCTCGGCCACCCCCTGCTGGAGGTTCGGCCCCAGCGAGTTGGCGTAGATGGTGCCGAAGACCGCCGTGCCGAAGGAGCTGCCGAGGGTACGGAAGAAGGTCACACCCGAGGTGGCCGTACCCAGGTCCGCGTAGTCCACGGTGTTCTGCACGGCGATCGTCAGGACCTGCATCGACAGCCCGATCCCGAGACCGAGCACGAACATGTAGACCGACTCGAGGAACACCCCGGTGTCCGGGCCCATCAGGGACATCAGGAAGAGCCCGGCGGCCATCACCAGCGAGCCCACGATGGGGAAGATCCGGTACCGGCCGGTCCTGCTGACGGTGTTGCCGCTGAAGATCGAGGCGATCAGCAGGCCGACGACCATCGGGAGCGTCCGGACGCCGGAGATCGTCGCCGAGTTCGCGTCCACGTACTGGAGGTACGTGGGGAGGAAGGTCATCGCCCCGAGCATCGCGAAGCCGACGATGAAGCTCAGGATCGCGCAGACCGTGAAGACCGGGTTGTGGAAGAGCCGCATCGGCAGCATCGGTTCCTCGGCCCGGCTCTCCACCCGCACGAACAGGGCGAGCGCGACGAGCCCGCCGACGAAGAGGCCGATGATGACGGGGGAGCCCCAGGCGTACTCGTTCCCGCCCCAGCTCGTGCCGAGGATCAGCGCGCTCGCGCCGACCGCCACCAGGGCGATGCCCAGGTAGTCGATGACCGGGCGGCCGGCGGCCCGTACGGACGGGATGTTCCGGGCCGCCGCGATGACCACCACGATCGCGATCGGCACGTTGACGTAGAACGCCCAGCGCCAGGTCAGATGGTCGGTGAACACCCCGCCGAGCAGCGGGCCGACGACGGTCGACACACCGAACACGGCCCCGATCGCACCCTGGTACTTGCCGCGTTCGCGCAGCGGGATCACGTCGGCGATCAGCGCCATCGAGGTCACCATGAGGCCGCCCGCGCCGATGCCCTGGAGACCGCGCCAGATGATCAGCAGCAGCATGTTGGAGGCCAGGCCGCAGAGGAACGAACCGGTGATGAAGACGATCGCCGAGACCTGGAACACGAGCTTGCGTCCGAACAGGTCACCGAACTTGCCGACCAGCACCGTGGCGACGGTCTCGGCGAGCAGGTAGGCGGTGACCACCCAGGACATGTGGGCCGCCCCGCCGAGGTCCGAGACGATCGTGGGAAGCGCCGTGCCCACGATCGTCTGGTCCAGCGCCGCGAGGAGGATCCCGAGCACGATCGTCGCGAAGACGATGTTGCGGCGGCGAGGGTCGAGGACGGGCGGCGCGGAGGCGCTCGGCGCCACCGGAGCGGTCTCGCTGCTGGCTGTGGTCACCCTCGCACCCTCACACCGGGCCCGTTCGCCCGCATGCCGGACGGAGCCGGACGAGTCAGGCGAGGACGGCCGCCACCGACTCGGCCATCCGGCTCACGAACGCCTCCCGCACCTCCTCGGAGACCCGGTCGAGCGAGAGGAACGGGTTCAGGTCCTCCAGCTCGACCAGGAGGAGTCCGCCCTCCACCGTCCGGCAGGCGTCCACGCGCTGGATGCCGTGGCTGAGGGTGTTCCACTCCACGAACGTACGGGCGAACTCAAGGTCCGCCCCGCTCGCCTCCCACGGCTCCAGCACCCAGCGCCGGTCCTGGTCGGGGGCGTACAGCGCGTACTGGAAGTCGTGGTCCACGAAGTAGAAGGAGACCTCGTGGCGGAAGTCGATCCGGGGCTGCACCAGCAGCGTCCCGTCGTCCGCCGGGTCCAGCTCGGGCCGGGGGACGAAGCGCAGCCCCTCGGAGTCCGCCCCCAGCTTCGGCTTCACCACGTACGACTCCGCCGCCGGCAGCCGCCCCAGATCGGCGGCCCGGTCCACGGTCGGTATCACCGGCAGCCCGGCCCGGTCCATGTCCACCAGGTACTGCTTGCCCGCCATGTCACCGCTGCCGTCCAGCGCGTTGTACACCGGTGTCCCCAGCTCCAGCGCCCGCCGCCGGAACGCCTCGTACGCCTGGGGGTAGTGCAGTACCGGGCCGCTGTTGCGCACGATCACGCCGTCGAAGCGGTCCAGCAGCGCCGCCGCGTCCCGGGGGTGGCAGAGGGCGAGGTCGAAGCGGGCGCGGAGCCGGGAGGTGAGGAAGATGTCCTCGTCGCAGTAGCGCCGGCCGCGCGCCTCATAGGCCAGGTCGGTGACGAAGAGGACGGACGGGCGGCGGACGCCGGAGGTGAGGGTCATCGATCTTTCCCAAGGGTGCCGGGAGCGGGTGGTCGTCAATAGCCTGGACGCCGATGACCGTTCACGACCGAGGAGCGCACATGTCTTCCGCCCCGCGCGAGTCGCACGCATCGCCCGCGTCGCCACTGCCGGACATTCTCTCGCCCGCCTTCGCCGCCGACCCCTACGGGGCCTACCGGATCATGCGCGAGCAGGCCCCGCTGATCCGGCACGAGGCGACCGACAGCTATCTCGTCTCCCGTTACGAGGACGTCGAGCGGGTCTTCCGGGACAAGGCCCAGGAGTTCACCACCGAGAACTACGACTGGCAGCTCGAACCCGTCCACGGCCGCACCATCCTCCAGCTGAGCGGCCGGGACCACGCCGTGCGCCGCGCGCTGGTCGCCCCCGCCTTCCGGGGCTCCGACCTCCAGGAGAGGTTCCTGCCGGTCGTCGAGCGCAACGCCCGCGAACTGATCGACGCCTTCCGGCACACCGGCGAGGCCGACCTCGTCGCCGACTTCGCCACCCGGTTCCCCGTCCTGGTCATCGCCGACATGCTCGGGCTCGACCGGGCGGACCACGACCGCTTCCACGGCTGGTACACCTCCGTCATCGCCTTCCTCGGCAACCTCGCGGGCGACCCGCAGGTCGCCGCGGCGGGCGAGCGGACCCGGCGGGAGTTCGCCGAGTACATGATCCCGGTCATCCGGCGGCGCCGGGAGGAGCCCGGCGACGACCTGCTCTCCACGCTCTGCGCCGCCGAGGTCGACGGGGTGCGCATGAGCGACGAGGACATCAAGGCCTTCTGCAGCCTGCTCCTCGCGGCCGGGGGCGAGACCACCGACAAGGCCATCGCCTCGGTCTTCGCCCATCTCCTCGCCCACCCCGGCCAGCTCGCCGCCGTCCGCGAGGACCGCTCACTGATCGAGCGGGCGTTCGCCGAGACGTTGCGCTTCACGCCGCCCGTCCACATGATCATGCGGCAGACGGCGACGGAGGTGGAACTCAGCGGCGGCACGGTCCCGGCCGGGGCGACGGTCACCTGCCTGATCGGCTCCACCGGCCGCGACGACGCCCGCTACCGCGACCCGGACCGCTTCGACCTCTTCCGTACGGACCTCACCAGCACCACCGCCTTCTCGGCCGCCGCCGACCACCTGGCCTTCGCGCTCGGCCGGCACTTCTGCGTCGGCGCGCTGCTCGCCAAGGCCGAGGTGGAGACCGGCGTCGGCCAACTCCTGGACGCGATGCCCGATCTGCGCCTCGCGGACGGCTTCACCCCGGTGGAGCGGGGCGTCTTCACCCGGGGACCGGAATCCCTCCCGGTGCGGTTCACGCCGGCGGCCTGAACGAGAGGGCTCCGGTGGCGGGGCCGTGCCACCGGAGCCCGGCCAGGTCAGCGGATGTGCCGCCCGGTGATCGCGCGGGCGATGACCAGCCGCTGGATCTCGCTGGTGCCCTCGAAGATCGTGTAGATCTTCGCGTCCCGGTACATCCGCTCCACCGGGTGTTCCCGGCTGTAGCCCGCGCCACCCAGGATCTGTACGGCCTTCTCCGTGGCGGCCACCGCGAGTTCGCCCGCGCGCAGCTTCGACATGGAGCCCTGTCCGGCGTCGAAGGCCCGGTCGTTGCGGGCCATCCACGCGGCCTGCCAGATCAGCAGGCGTACCGCCTCGATCTCGGTACGGATGTCGGCCAGCGCGAACGCGATCGACTGGCTCTCCACGATCGGGCGGCCGAACGCCTCCCGCTGCCCCGCGTACTCCAGGGCGTACTCGTACGCGGCGCGCGCGATGCCGAGCGCCTGGGCGCCGACGGTGGGGCGGCTGACCTCGAAGGTCGCCATCGCGGCCTGGGACTTGACCGTCCGCCCCGTCGCGGTAGCGCCCTCGCGGGCGCGGGCGAGGCGGGCGTCCAGCTTCTCCCTGCCCCCGAGGAGGCAGTGGCCCGGCACGCGTACGTCGTCCAGGAACAGGTCGGCGGTGTGCGAGGCGCGCAGGCCCAGCTTCTTGACCGTGCGGCCCGCCTCCAGGCCGGGGGTGCCGGGCGGCACGATGAAGGCGGCCTGGCCCCGTGCGCCGAGCTCCGGCTCGACGGAGGCGACGACGACGTGGATCCCGGCGATCCCGCCGTTGGTGATCCACGCCTTCTGGCCGGAGAGCACCCACTCGTCCTTGGCCCCGTCGTACCGCGCCCGCGTACGCATCGCCGAGACGTCGGAGCCGGCCTGCGGCTCGGACACCGCGAAGGCGGCGACCTTCGGGTCGTCCTCGTCGCCGTAGCACTGCGGGACCCATTCGGCGAGCTGGTCGGGGGTGCCGGAGGCGAAGATCCCGGCAACCGCGAGCGAGGTGCCGAAGAGGGCCATGCCGATGCCCGCGTCGCCCCAGAAGAGCTCTTCGTTGGCGATCTGGAGGGAGAGGCCGGTCGGATCCCCGTACATGTCGGCGAGCGACTCGAATCCGTAGAGCCCGATCCGCGCGGCCTCCCGGATGACGGGCCAGGGAGTCTCCTCCCGGGCGTCCCACTCGGCCGCCGCGGGGCGCACCACCTCGGCGGCGAAGCCGTGCACCCAGTCGCGCAGATCCCGCTGTTCCTCGGTCAGGGCGAGGGAGAAGAAGCTCATCGGATCACGCCTTCGGGATGTCGAAGTAGCGGGTGAGGCCCGCGGCCAGACCGACGTCCCCGGCGATCTTCAGCTTGCGCATCATGAACATGGTGACCGGATTGCCGTTGCCGGAGACCAGTTTGAGGAACTCGGCGTCGCCCATCACCAGCGTGGTGCGGGGCTCGGCCGCCGAACGGCCCCGGGTGACCGAGCAGTTGCCGTCGGCGATGGCCGTCTCGTAGACCTCTTCGGTCTCACCGGTGATCTTCCAGCGGATCAGGGCCTTGAGCCCCCCGGCCGCGTCCGGCCTGAACTGCTGCCGCATCCGGTCGAAGACCGCGTGGAGTATCCGTGTCCGGAGTTCACCGTGCATCACCTCGCCGAGCTGCTTGACGGACAGCCCCTTGACGATCCGGGCGAACTCCTCGGGCGAGACGGCCGAGAAGTCGAGCCGGGACAGCTCCTCGGTCAGCTCGCCGCTGCTGTGGTCGGCCACGCCGTTTCCTTACTCCGGAGTAAACTTACTTTTCAGTAAGGTAAGGCCGTCGTCATGCCGTTCGCAAGCGCCCGGCGGGAGGCTCCTGCGGAGACGTGGGAGGCGGGGTGTTCAGTACCAGGGACCCGGACGGACCGTCAGCCCCGGATGGTGGGCCGCGAGCACCTTGTTGGCGCGCGCGAGGTCGGAGAGTGCCTGTTCGCGGTCGGCCTGGTCCTCGACGCCCAGCAGCGGGCCGCGGAACCTGCGGACCTCGCGCGCCGCGCAGTCGGCGTCGAACTCGGCCTGCAGCACGTGCGCCGGGACACAGGCGCCGATCAGCGCCGCGACGCTGTCCGGAATCGGAACGGGTACGAGGAGGTGTGAGGCGGGCATGGGGGTTCCCTCTCGGTCGGTCGGCAGGAGGCGCTACGGTCGTGGTCGCCCCGAAGGGCACTCCGCGTCTCCCTGTGTACGGCACACGGGTCCGGGTTTCTCGCCGGAACCGTCTTGTTGCCGCAACCGTTTGGGACTGACCGGCTATTTCCCCTTACTCAGGGGTAAGTTGACTCGTCGCGCGGTTTGTGGTGGTTGTCACCGTCGTGGGGTGCCGTCGCCGCCGCGGGAGCGGAGGCGGAGCGCCCGCAGGACGGCCTCGGTGGAGAAACGGCTCTCGGGGTCGACCAGTTGCTCGCCGAACAGGGACTCCAGGCTCCGCATGCGGTAACGGACCGTCTGTGGGTGGACGTCGAGGAGTTCGCCCATGTGGGCAGCGGTTCCCCGGGTGTCGAGCCAGATGCGCAGTGTCTCGATCAGCCGCTCCCGCCGGGTGGCGCTGAGGGCGGAGACCGGGGCCAGCTCCCGCTTCGAGAGCTGGTCCAGCAGGGCCGTGTCGGAGAGCAGCCACAGGGTGATGAGGTGGTCCTCGGCCAGCACCAGCGGGGCGTCGTCGATCACCCCCGTGTCCACCAGCTCAAGGAGCCTGCGGGCCCAGCGGATCGAGTCCGGGGCGTGGGACGGCGGCACGGTCAGGCCGACCGCCGCGTGTGCGCCCAGCAGCGCGTGGTCGAGCATGCGTCTTCGCGCGTCGTCGATCGGGCCCGGGATGAGCATGTTGGGCTGAGGGTCCGTCAGGTCGGCCAGCACGTCGCGGTCCAGCGCGAGACGTCCCAGGTCGGGGGAGGGGCGCAGGGCGACCAGGGTCACCTCCTCCGGCATGGTCCAGCCGGTCTGCTCGCAGAGTTCGGCGATCGCGCTGCGGGGTGCCGGGCGGCCCGTGAGGATCAGGTGCAGCAGGCGGCGCCGGAGCGTCTCGGTGTGGTCGTCGGTGGCGGCCCGTACCTCCAAGTACCCCTCGCGGGAGAGGGATTCGAGCTCGTCGACATAGGTGAACAGGGCGTCCGCGAAGGTCAGCATCATGGTGGGGGAGAGGTTGTAGCGGCGCCCCACCTTCTTCGCCCGCCGTAAGGCGATACGGGCACCGAGGCGGTAGGCCCCCTGGAGCTGGTCGAGGCCCCTGCCCTCGTACGCCTCGAACCGGCCGAACCGCCGGCACATCTCGTCCCGCAACGGGGTGGGCGCGGACGGTCGCGCCACCTGTTCGACGAAGACGGAGATGCTCTGTTCCAGGCCGACCCGGATGCCTTCGCCGTGCGGGCTGTCGAAGAGCCGCGCGTACTCCGGGTAGGCGCGGGTGACCTCCAGGCCTATCTCGCGGATGAGGCTCGGGAGTTCGGGGCGGACGATCGCGGCGAACTCCTGGGGCAGTGGTCCCAGAGGTTCCCCGAGGTCCGAGGGCTGCGAGACTGCCGGCATGTTGCTTTACCCCTAGCTCTCCCGTGCCCCGACGGCGGCGAGCAGGGGAGGGCGCTCCCACATGCCGCCAGGTGCGTACCCATTGGAATCTTGAACATAGAGCACGTCCGAGCGTGTGGACACCGGTGCGACGACGGGAAGTACCCGGAGTGACTATGCCGGTGGCGACTTTGAGCCACTGGTGACCCGGAATCCGTCAGTCCTCTTCCTGGAAGGGCTTGGACTCGGCTCCGCGCGGGAATGTCGCCGCCGCCCGCGTGATAGCGCACGCGAGCCACAATTTCGCGGTTCTTTACCGGAACGGGAGAGATCCGAAGGTGCGGTACGCATTCCTCGGCGGTCCGTACTAATTCCGCCCGAGGAGCGATGTCGGACCGATCAATCATCAATCATCGGGTGCGCCGGTGCCGAGCCCTCATCAGGCCGGGCCCCCTCCTGTCCGGCATCCCGCTCTGACATGGGAAGTTGTGAGCAATGGGGGCACGGGCCGGCCCGGTGGGGGCTGGTGACACGATCTCGAGGACCGCGCGGTTGCTCACTTCTCGACAAGAACCGGACGACGCGCGGCCGGCGCTTGCTCGCCGACCAATAAAAGACCGGCCGAAAAACACTCTTCCGGAATTTCTTCAGCAAGGCTGTTGCGGAGGCACGTTACCCGCCCGTAGCGTCATCGACGAACGCAAGCGGTCGAGCGGTCCGTCAGGGCGGGCCGCCACTTCACACCACCCTTGTCCCCCCGGAATGCCGCCTCTTTCCGGAGACGAGTATGTCCGGATCGGGATACTCTCCCCCGAAGGGAATCCATCGTGAACACCCTTGCCCGTAGAGCCGCCGTCGTCCTCGCCGCCGGTGGCGCCGCCCTCGGCATGACCGTCTCGTCCGCTTCGGCCGGTGTCCAGGCACCGTGGACGGTCACCCCGTCCGGCGCCTACTCCGCCACCGCCTCCGGTCCGACGCTGAGCGTCCCGGCCGCCTCGCTCTTCTGCACGTCCAGCACCGCGACCGGCAACCTCGCGTCGAGCACCACCAACACGGTCGGCACCATCGCCACGATCTCCTTCACCGGCTGCAATCTGGCTGGGCTGCCCTTCACCGTGTCGATGGCCGTCACGCCGTGGAACATCAACGCGCTGTCCAAGAGCGGCAGCATCGTGACCGGCAACGTCAGCAACGTCTCGGCGAAGATCACCGGAACCGGCTGCACCGCGACCTTCGCGGGCACGGTCAACGGCACCTACAACAACACCACCTGGATCCTGGGCCTGAACGGCACCGGCACGCTCAAGGCCACGGCCGCGAACTGCCTCGGCCTCATCAACGTCAACGACGCGGCCGCCTTCACCGGCAACTACCTGGTGAACACCCACCCGGTGATCTCCTAGTACCCGCGCGGCACATGAGCCTCCGGGCCGACGGTGAGCAGCGACCCTGCCGCCGTCGGCCCGGATCGTGCGTTCCGCGGTCGGTCGGTGTCCGACGGGCACGGTCCGCGCGGGAGCGGGCAGCACTTCACGATCCCAGCGGAAGACAGGACCAGGATGAGCGAGAAGACATCGGCGACCGCCTCGCGGCGATCCGTACGTCTGGCATCCGTCGCGGCCGTCGCCACCCTCGCCGGACTGCTGAGCGGTCCGGGGTCGGCGGCCGACGACGTGGACGCCAGTGCCGTGGTGACGTACGACTGTGAGCTGCCATCGGGCACGGTTCAGGTGCCGTTGGAGGTAAGGGGGACGTTTCCGGTCACCGGTGAGGTGGACGTGCCGATGTCACCCGCGGACGTGAGCATGACGGCTGACTTCGAGGCCGCCGATCTCGCCCCGCTGTTGCCGGAGGGAGCCACCGAGGTCGTCAGCACCGCGACGCTCGACGTGGATGTCGTGCAGAACGACCAGACCGCCCAGGCGCAGTGGGCCCAGTTCGTCGCGCCCGCAACGCCGCTCGCCGGCGACGAGAACGGGAAGGTCCGGCTGACGCACACGGGTGAGGTGCCCTCGATCACCGTCAGCGCGGCCGGGGACGTCGCCCTGACCGCAGGCCGGTTGACCCTCGGACTGGGCATCCCTGCCGTCGAGGGCGAGGAGACGCCGGCCGATCCGACGACCCTGACCTGCGACCGGTCCGAGGGCGGGTCGGGCCTGCTGGCGACGGTCCAGGTCCCGGACGCGGGGACACCGGAGACACCGGACCCGGGTGGGGAGACCGACCCCGGGGAGGGCGGCGGGGAGGACCCGGGCGACCCGGGGGAGGAGCCGCCGTTGCCCCCCGTCGACACGTCCTGCCCCGATGTCGTGCCCCAGGGAGACATGGACATCAGCGATGTCCCGCCGATGCCCCCGGGCGCACCGCCCTTCAAGCTCAATCTGCCCGGCCAGAGGGTCTGTGGATACGCGGTGGGGCTCGCCACCATCAAGAAACTGAACGGGTCCGTGATCATCAACGATCCGGAGAAGGAGCCTGCGTTGATCTCCGCGCTTGCCAACAGGCAGGTCATGAACCGCCCGCCCACGTCGGAAGGCGGCCAGTACCTCGTGCTCAGCTCGATCGCCCGTCTCGACCTGCCCGACGCGGAGTCGACGTTCCTGGCGTTCGGGTTCCAGCCTGTCTCCGCCAAGGTGGCGTTCGACACCGGGCCTCTTACCGTCTCCACGGGCCAGCTGGCTACGGACCTCTTGCACATCAACCCGTTCGCGGTAGCCAGTTTCCAGCAGTCCATGCGGCTGTACGACGTGAAGGTGAACGGCGTACCGCTCGACGTGGGTTCCGACTGCCGGACCGCGCACCCCTACAAGGTGGTGCTCCGCGGTGACTTCACGAATGGAAACCCCTACCTGAACGTCTTGGACGGCGGACCGCTCGACGGCACGGTGGACATCCCCGCCTTCTCCGGTTGCGGAACCGGCGGTGAGGATCTGGACGCGTTGTTCACCGCGTCGATATCCGGGCCCGGAAACACCATCGCGATGAACCAGGCCAACATGTGCGTCCCGGACGCGGACCCGGAGGTGAGGAACTGCCCGCCGAGGATCCCCGCCCTGCCGGGCACCCCCACCCCCACAGCCGACTGACCCGGTCAAGGTGATCCGTACTCGTGAGGAGACGAAGGAGAAACACCGGCGCGCTCGTGGCCGCACTGTCCGCGGCGATGGCGTTGACGGCGACATCCGCGTCGGCGACGAGTCAGTCCTCCTACGTGGTGACCCCCGGTGGTGCGTTCTCGGGGCACTCGGACGGGTACGTGAACTGGCCCCTGATGACGCTCTACTGCACCACGACCGACGTGGCCGGCTCCCTCGTCCCGAATCCCTCGGGGAGCGTGATCGGTACGGTGAACACCGTGACGGTCAGCGGCTGCAATCTTGCCGGCCTCACCTTCGATTTCACACTGACGTCGGGCGCCCGGCCGCTCACCGCGACGGGAGCGGTGGCCGGCCGGCCCGACCGGGTCGGCGTCTCCGTGAGCGGGCTGGCCTTCCGCATGACCGGAATCGGTTGCACGGCGACCTTCGGGGGCAACCTGACCGGCCATTACGAGAACGACACCGGGCGCCTGGTCATCGACGGCTCCACCATGACGGCGAGCGCCGCCAACTGCCTGGGCCTGATCCGGGCCGGTGATCCGACCGTTCTCGGCGCCGACTACGCCATCACCCCGCATCAGGCCATCCAGGTCTCGTAACGGGAGGACAGGTACGACAGTGGGGCCACCCTCGAACCGAGGGTGGCCCCACTGTCGTACGGCCGTGCGGGGAGAGTCAGGGCCGTCGGGATCGGGCTGAGCCCAGCCCGATCCCGACGGAAGGCCCTACTTCACGGCCGAGTGCCAGTACCGGGAGAGGTCCTTGCCGGCGTTCGGGGCGGCGGCGCCCGGGTCGTTGATGGTGACGACGTTGGTCTGCGCGTTGTTCAGCGTCAGGCTGTTGGTGCCGGACGCGGCGGGCAGGCCCGTCTTGAGGTTGACGGCCCAGTTGAGCAGCCCGGCACCGCACCCGCTGGCGCCGGGGGCGGCGAAGGTGGTGTCCGACTGGGTGGCGCCCGCGAGGCTGATGCGGCCCAGTACGCCCTCGGGGTTGTCGGAGCCGTCCCCGTTGAACTGGAAGGAGCCGACCGTGGGCAGCGTCGAGTTCTTCGGGTGCAGCAGGATCGGGCTGGAGGAGCTGCCGATGTAGCAGTTGTCACCCAGCAGCGGGTTCGTCAGGTGGATGCGGACCGGCAGGGTGATGATCGGCGTGGTGGTGCCGAGGCCGGCCAGGAGCTTGAAGTCCGAGGGGTTGTTGACGGACTCGATGGTGGCCGTCACCCGGTTGAGGTTGACGTCGGCGAGGCTGTTGCAGATGCCGGTGATCACGAAGATGTCGCTCGGGCACATCAGCCCGAGGAGACCTCCGGGGATGTCCGCCGGTGCCGCGACCAGGGCGCCGCCGGCCGGAGAGACCGCCGTCGAGGCGTTGTTGGGGTGGGTCACCACGCCGAGCTGGAGGTCGCTCGCGCCGAACGGGACCACGGTGTTGCCGAGCTTGATGGTGCCGCTCGCGGAGTGCGAGGAAACGCAGACCGCGGTGTCCGTGGCGCCGTCGGCGGCCAGCATGGCGGCCGAGTCCACCGGGCACCGGGTGAAGGAGGCCCAGTTGCCGTTGAGGGTCGTGGCGGCGGTTGCGGACCCCATGGAGGCGAAGGCGCCGAGGGCGGTGAGGCCGGCCAGCAGTCCCATGCGCGTCCGGTTCGAAGTGGCTCTCATGTCATCCCCTTTGACGGCAGCCGCCGTTGGGTCGGCGGCATGCGCGGAGTTGCTCGGAAAGCGCCCCGGAACGGGCGCCGAGAACGGGCGGTACGTCCGCCGAGGGAAGCGGCTCCGGCGGCGACGAGAATCGCTACGGTGAAATGAGCGCTGAATCGGTGGGATCTGCTCCCGAGTGGCTCCGCTCTTATCACCGAGCCGTGACGTTACTGGCGGGTCACACCGGTGCACAATGGCGGCGTTTGACATTCATCGAAGGCGGCCTTGTTCTCGTGTCTGGGTGAGTGCTTATCCGGCCATTCTTGTCAGATGGTGAGCGGAGAGCTCGTCCCGTGAAATGCGGAGCCTGGGTTTCCGTTTGTGAGGGTCGTTCGGCCGGTGCATACCGCACGGGGCGGGCGTGACGTGCGGGGATGCGACCGGACGGAGGGTCGGGTGACGGGAAAATTGTCACCCGGGAACAGTTCTGACGGCCGGACTGCTCACTTCTCGCGCAGAAATACGGGGCCGTAGGTTTGGCCGGGAAAACTTGGACGACGCGTATTGCCTGCCAGGTTACCCGCCCGTAGCCTCGCCCCGTGAGCACCCGGCAAAGTGTGCGGGTCTCCGCCGTCACGTGCGGGATCGGATACCGGAGCGGCCCGCCGCACCGGTCGTCCCTCCCGGGAGCCCACCGTCCCGCCACCCCCCTGCGGCCCGGACTCTCGCCCCTCGGGGGCACCTCGACCCCGGCTTCACGGGGCGGGGATCCCCCGCCTGCGCCGTCCGTGGTGAGTACGCAGGAAAGAACAAGATTGCCACCGGGTTTTGTCACTCGATGACAAGTGTGCCGATCTTTGGCCTCTTGACTGTTCGAGGGCTTGTCCTGGTGGCGTCCGTGAACTTAACGTGCGCCCGTCGGCGCATTTCTGTCACTTCGTGAGTGCATGCAGGAGGTGGGATGGGAATCGAAGTCGTCGTCGAAGGCCTTACCAAGTCTTTCGGCAGACAGAACATCTGGCAGGATGTGTCACTCACGCTTCCCGCCGGTGAGGTCAGTGTCATGCTCGGGCCGTCCGGCACCGGGAAGACCGTGTTCCTGAAATCCATCATCGGGCTCCTCAAGCCCGAACGGGGACGCGTCCTCATCAACGGTGTCGACATGGTGAACAGCCCCGAGCGGGACATCTACGAGACCCGGAAACTCTTCGGGCTCATGTTCCAGGACGGCGCCCTTTTCGGCTCGATGTCCCTCTTCGACAACATCGCCTTCCCGCTGCGCGAGCACACGCGCAAGACGGAATCCGAGATCCGTCGCATCGTCATGGAGCGCATCGACATCGTCGGCCTCCTCGGAGCGGAGGGCAAGCTGCCCGGAGAGATCTCGGGCGGCATGCGCAAGCGGGCCGGCCTGGCACGCGCCCTGGTCCTGGACCCGCAGATCATCCTCTGCGACGAGCCGGACTCCGGCCTCGACCCGGTGCGCACCGCCTACCTCTCGCAGCTCCTGATCGACCTCAACGCGCAGATCGACGCGACGATGCTGATCGTCACCCACAACCTCGACATCGCGGCCACCGTCCCCGACAACATGGGGATGCTCTTCTCCCGCAACCTCGTCACCTTCGGCCCGCGCGAGGTGCTGCTCACCAGCGACCTGCCGGTGGTCTCGCAGTTCCTCTCCGGCCGCCGCGAGGGGCCCATCGGCATGTCCGAGGAGAAGGACGCCGCCCTGCTCGCCGCCGAGGCGTCCGACGGTCACGGCCCGGGCGGCTACGCCGGCCAGGGGCCGCGCGGTGTCGTCCCGCAGCTGGAACCCTCGCCCGGGATGCCCGTACGGCAGGGCGCCCTGCGCCGCCGCGAGCGGGTCGCCGCGATGATGCACCAGCTGCCGGTCGCCGCCCAGCACGCCATCCTGCGCAGCCAGACCGCGGCCACCGGCGGTGCGCGCCCGTGACCGCAGAGATACCGGTGCGGCCGGCCGAGCCGCCGCAGAAGCCGCCACCCCCGCCCGTACCATCCCCGCAGCCGGCGCAGAAGCAGCCCTCGCGGCTGCTCGCACCGCTGCGGGAGACCGGCAAGCTCTTCGCCCTCGGCATCGCGGTGACCCGGTCCGTCTTCCGACGCCCCTTCCAGGCACGGGAGTTCATCGAGCAGTTCTGGTTCATCGCCAGCGTCACCATCCTGCCCGCCGCGCTCGTCTCCATCCCGTTCGGCGCGGTCATCGCCCTCCAGGTCGGCTCGCTCACCCAGCAGCTCGGCGCCCAGTCCTTCACCGGCGGCGCCAGCGTCCTCGCGGTCATCCAGCAGGCCAGCCCGCTCATCGTCGCGCTGCTCATCGCGGGCGCCGGCGGCTCCGCGATCTGCGCCGACCTCGGCTCCCGCAAGATCCGCGAGGAGCTCGACGCGATGGAGGTCATGGGCGTCTCGCCCGTACAGCGCCTCGTCGTCCCGCGCGTCCTCGCCACCATGTTCGTCGCCCTGCTGCTCAACGGCCTGGTCTCGGTCGTCGGTACCCTCGGCGGCTACTTCTTCAACGTGATCATGCAGGACGGCACCCCCGGCGCCTACCTCGCCAGCTTCTCCGCGCTCGCCCAGCTGCCCGACCTCTGGATCAGCGAGTTCAAGGCCCTCATCTTCGGCTTCCTCGCCGGCATCGTCGCCGCCTACCGCGGCCTCAACCCGCGCGGTGGTCCCAAGGGCGTAGGCGACGCGGTGAACCAGTCCGTCGTCATCACCTTCATGCTGCTGTTCTTCGTGAACATGGTCCTCACGGCGGTCTACCTCCAGATCGTCCCCGCGAAGGGGGGCTGACCGATGTCCATGCTCAGCTGGCTCGACCGCTCGGGCGACCAACTCAACTTCTACGTACGTGCGTTGATTTGGATCCCGCGCACGCTGCGCCGCTACACCAAGGAGGTGCAGCGCCTCCTCGCCGAGGTCGCCTTCGGCAGCGGCGGCCTCGGGGTCATCGGCGGCACCATCGGCGTGATGATCGCCATGACGCTCTTCACCGGGACCGTCGTCGGCCTCCAGGGGTACGCCGCCCTCAACCAGATCGGCACCTCCGCCTTCACCGGCTTCATCTCCGCCTACTTCAACACCCGTGAGATCGCCCCCCTGGTGGCCGGACTCGCGCTCTCCGCGACCGTCGGCGCCGGCTTCACCGCCCAGCTCGGCGCGATGCGGATCAACGAGGAGGTCGACGCGCTGGAGGCGATGGGCGTCCGCTCGATGCCCTACCTCGTCACCACCCGGATCATCGCGGGCGTCGTCGCCATCATCCCGCTCTACGCGATCGGGCTGCTCTCCTCGTACGTCGCCTCCCGGTACGTCACCGTCCTCTTCAACGGCCAGTCCGAGGGCACCTACGACCACTACTTCAACCTCTTCCTCTCCCCGGACGACGTGCTGCTCTCCGTCCTCAAGGTGCTGATCTTCAGCGTGCTGGTGATCCTCGCCCACTGCTACTACGGCTTCCGCGCCGAAGGCGGCCCCGCCGGGGTCGGCATCGCGGTGGGCCGCTCGGTGCGCAACGCGATCGTGCTGATCAGCGTCACCGACTTCTTCCTCTCGCTCGCCATCTGGGGCGCCACGACGACCGTGAAGGTGGCCGGCTGATGAACGCGCAGACGGTACGCCGCAGAGCCGCCGGGGTCACCTTCCTGCTGGTGCCCGCCGTGCTGGTGTGGGTCTCGGTCTCGGTGTACGAGAAGGACTTCCAGGACGACGCCACCGTGACCGTACGCACCGGCTCGGTCGGCAACGAGATGCACGACAACGCCGACGTCAAGCTCCGCGGCGTCGTCGTCGGCCAGGTCCGCTCCATCAGCGCGGACGGCGACGGGGCACGGCTCACCCTCGCCATCGACCCCGACAAGCTGCACCAGGTCCCCGCCGACGTCACCGCGCAGATGCTGCCCACCACCCTCTTCGGGGAGCGGTTCGTGGCCCTCGTACCGCCACAGGTGCCCTCCGGGGAGCCGCTGCGCGCCGGGGCGGTCATCCCGCAGGACCGGTCCAGCAACGCCATCGAGCTGGAGCAGGTGCTCGACAACGTCCTGCCGCTGCTCACCGCAGTGAAGCCGGAGAAGCTCTCCGCCACCCTCACGGCCGTCTCCCAGGCGCTCGAAGGACGCGGCGAGAAGCTCGGCGACACCCTCGTCACCCTGGACGCCCACCTGAAGAAGCTCAACCCCCAGCTCCCCACGCTCAACCGGGACATCCAGGAGCTGGTGAAGGTCAGCTCGGTCTACGCGGACGCGGCGCCGGACGTCGTCGACGCGCTCACCGACTTCACCACCACCAGCGGCACCATCGCCGACCAGGAGGCCGAACTCGCGGGCCTGTACGGGACGACGACCGCCTCCGCGAGGGACGTCACCGCCTTCCTGCGGAAGAACAAGGACAACCTCATCCGGCTCTCCGCCTCCGGCCGTCCCACCCTCGAACTCCTCGCGAAGTACGCCGACGAGTACCCCTGCACCCTGCGCACCATGGCCGGCATGGTGCCCGCCATGGACAAGGCGCTCGGCAAGGGCACCGACCAGCCCGGCCTGCACGTCACCCTCAAGACCGTCCCGTCCAAGGGGAAGTACGTCGCCGGCCGCGACACCCCGGGCTACACGGCCACCGGCGGCCCGCACTGCTACACCGTGCCGTACCTGGGCGCCACCGCCCCCACCGCCGAGACCCTGGTGGCGGCGGACACCGGAACGGACACCGGCGCCGACCCCGCGGCCGGCGACGGCGCCACCGGCACGGCCGCCGGCGAACGCTCCCTCGGCGTCGCCAACTCCCCCGAGGAGAGCGCGCTCGTCAACGAACTCGTCGCTCCCACACTGAAAGTCCAGCCGCAGGACCTGCCCGACTGGAGCAGCGTGCTCATCGGTCCGGCCTTCCGCGGTGCGGAGGTGAAGCTCAAGTGAAGCGCCGCTCCCTCGCGGGACCCCTCACGAAATCGATCGTCTTCGTCCTGGTCACGACCCTGGCGACCACCGTGCTCGCCCTCTCCATCGCCAATACCGGTGTGGGGGACACCACTTCGTACAAGGCCCGGTTCACCGACGCCACCGGGCTCGTCGTCGGCGACAGCGTCCGCATCGCCGGGGTCAAGGTCGGCCATGTCGAGTCCATCGGCCTCGCCGACCGCCGGGTCGCCGAAGTCCGGTTCGCCGTGCGCAAGGGGCGTACGCTCCCCGCCTCGGTCACCGCGTCCATCAAGTACCTCAACATGGTGGGCCAGCGCTACATCGACCTCGACCAGGGCGCCGGACCCGTCGGCCGGAGCTTCGCGGCCGGAGCCACCATCCCGCTCGCCCGCACCACGCCCGCGCTCGACCTGACCCAGCTCTTCAACGGCTTCCAGCCGCTCTTCGAGGGCCTCTCGCCGCCCGACGTCAACGAGCTGGCCGGCTCCATCGTCCAGGTGCTCCAGGGGGAGGGCGGCACGGTCGACAGCATCCTCAGCCACGTCGGCTCGCTCACCACGACCGTCGCCGCCAAGGACAAGGTCATCGGCGAGGTGATCAAGAACCTCAACGAGGTGCTGAAGACCGTCAACGACCGCGAGGCCGGGTTCACCGAACTGGTCGACACACTGCAGCAGTTGGTCACCGGATTCGCCGGGGACCGCAAGCCGCTCGGCGAGGCCGTCACCGCGATGGGCGCGCTCACCACCGTCACCGCCGACCTGTTCGAGGACGGCCGGGGGCCCCTCAAGGACAGCATCAAGCAGGTCGGCCGACTCTCCGACCAACTCGGCGACGCCACACCGGAGATCGAGAACTTCCTGGCGAAGACCCCGGCCAAGATGGAGGCGATCACCCGCCTCACCTCGTACGGGTCGTGGATGAACCTCTACCTCTGCGAGGCCGAGGTCTCCGGGGTCACCACCAGCGACGGCAGCACGCCGCCCACCGGCATCGCGATCACCGAACCGAGGTGCACGGCGTGAACATCACCCCCATCAGGGAACGCAACCCCGTCGCCGTCTCGGTCGCAGGGCTCGTCGTCCTCGGCCTCGTCGGGTTCGCCGCCTTCCACGCCGACGCGCTGCCCCTCGTCGGCGGCGGCACGACCTACACCGCAGACTTCTCCGAGTCCGCCGGGCTCTCCGACGGCGACGAGGTCCGCATCGCCGGCGTGAAGGTCGGCGAGGTCACCGGCGTCACGCTCGACGGCGCCAAGGTCAAGGTCACCTTCCGGGTGAAGGACGCCTGGATCGGGGACTCCAGCACCGTCGGCATCGCCGTCAAGACCCTGCTCGGCGACAAGTACCTCGCCGTCGACCCGCTGGGCACCACCTCCCAGGACCCGTCCCACCGCATCGGGGCCGACCGCACCACCTCCCCGTACGACGTCACCCAGGCGTTCAACGGACTCGGCGAGACCATCGACGAGATCGACACCGACCAGCTCGCCGCGAGCTTCGACGCGATCTCCGACACCTTCAAGGACTCCCCGGCCCACGTCCGCAGCGCCGCCGACGGCCTCTCCGCGCTCTCCCGCACGGTCTCCGCGCGCGACGCGGAACTCGCCACCCTGCTCAAGGCGAGCAAGCAGCTCACCAGGACGCTCTCCTCCAAGGAGAGCTCCTTCGAGACGCTGCTGAAGGACGGCAACCTCCTGCTGGGCGAGATCCAGGCCCGCCGGGACTCCATCCACCAGCTGCTCACCGGCACCAAGAACCTCGGCATCCAGCTCACCGGCGTCGTCCAGGACAACAACAAGCAGCTGAAGCCCACCCTGGACGCGCTCGGCAGGGTCACCGCCGTCCTGGTGAAGAACGAGGACAGCCTCGACAAGGTCCTCTCGATGGCCGGCGACTACAACCGGCTCGTCGGCAACACCCTCGGCAACGGCCGCTGGTTCGACAACTACGTCTGCGGGGTCGTGCCCAAGAACTACCTGCCGGCCGACGCGACCCCGGCCACCGGATGCATGCCGCCCAAACAGGAAGGGGGCAGCTGAAGATGAGACTCACGCGCGTCATCGGCATCGGCGCGGGACTCGCGGTCGTGGCCGTCGCGGCGACCTCCGGAGTGATGGCCCTCGACCAGGAGGGCACCACCACCGTCACCGCGTACTTCGACCGGGCCACCGGCGTCTACCCAGGCTCCGACCTGCGCATCCTCGGCGTCAAGGTGGGCAGCGTCACCTCCGTCGAACCGCGCGGCGAACAGGTGCGGGTCACCCTCCGCGTCGACAAGGACATCAAGGTCCCCGAAGGGGCGCACGCGGTGCTCGTCGCCCCCAGCCTCGTCGCCGACCGGTACATCCAGCTCGCGCCCGCCTACACTGGCGGCGCCACCCTCGCCGACGGCGCGGTGCTCCCCGCCGACGGCAACGCCGCACCCGTCGAGGTCGACCAGCTCTACGCCTCCATCACCGAACTCTCCACCGCGCTCGGCCCGGACGGCGCCAACGCGAACGGGGCGCTGGCCCGGCTCCTCGACACCGGAGCCAAGAACCTCGACGGCAACGGCAAGGCCATCGGCGACTCCATCGAGCAGTTCGGCAAGGCGACGAAGACCCTCGACAAGAGCAGCACGGACCTCTTCGACACCCTGTCCTACCTCCAGTCCTTCACCACCATGCTCAAGGACAACGACGGCGAAGTCCGCTCCGCCGAACAGCAGTTGAACTCCGTCACCGGCTTCCTCGCCGAGGACAAGGAGAACCTCAGTGCCGCCCTGGCCGAACTCTCCACCGCCCTCGGCCAGGTGAAGACCTTCATCGAGGACAACCGCGAGTCGCTCAAGACCAACGTGGACGCGCTCGTCCCGCTCACCCAGATCCTCGTCGACCAACGGGCCTCGCTCGCCGAGTCCCTGGACACCCTCCCGCTCACGGCCGGCAACCTCGTCAACGCGTACGACCCCGTCAATCGCACCCTGGACGGACGGACCAACCTCAACGAGCTGAGCATGGGCGGCTACTTCCCCGACCAGCCCTCGTCCGGCGCCGCGACGACCGGCACCACGGCATCCGGCAGCGGCGGCGCGGCGACCCTGAGCGGACTCGCCGCGGTGGACGCCTCCCGCCAGGCGGAACTGCCCGTCCTGCCGCTCCCCGCCGTCGGCACCGTCTACGGCACGCCCGAGAAGACGGCCACCGGTACCGACCGGTCCGGTACCGACACGTCCGGTACCGAAGAGAAGGAGGCCGGCCGATGAGCAGGGCCGCGTACCGACCCAGGGGCCGGGTGATCGCAGGGGCGGCCGGAGTGGCCGCGGTGGGCGTCGCCCTGGTCCTCGTCGTCACCCAGGTCGACGCACCGTCGTTCAACGGGATCGAGCAGCTCCCGCTGCCCGGCGGCGCCGACCTCGGCGACCACCCGTACGAGATCACCGCCGAGTTCGCCGACGTACTCAGCCTCGCCCCCCAGTCCTCCGTCAAGGTCAACGACGTGGCGGTGGGCCGGGTGACCGACATCGCGCTGGGCCAGGACGGCTGGACCGCGAAGGTCACCATGCGGATCAACGGGAGCGTCGGCCTCCCCGCCAACGCCCTCGCCCACCTCGAACAGTCCAGCCTCCTCGGCGAGAAGTTCGTCCAGCTCTCCCCGCCCGCCGAAGGCAGGGCCGAGGGCGCCCTCGCGGACGGCGACCGCATCCCGCTCGACCGCACCAACCGCAACCCGGAGGTCGAAGAGGTCCTCGGCGCGCTCTCCCTGCTCCTCAACGGCGGCGGGGTCAGCCAGCTCAAGACCATCACCACCGAGCTGAACAAGGCGCTCACCGGACAGCAGCCGGAGATCCGGTCGATGCTCCAGCGGGTCGACACCCTCGTCACCGACCTGGACGACCACAAGGAGGACATCACCCAGGCCCTCGACGGCGTCAACCGGCTCGCCGCCACCCTCGCCGCCCGCAAGCAGGACGTCGGCACCGTCCTCACCGGCCTCAGCCCGGGCCTCAAGGTCCTGGAGGAGCAGCGCGGCCAGCTGCTGACCATGCTGAGCTCGCTCGACACCCTGTCCACCGTCGCCGTCGACACGATCAACAAGAGCAAGGCCGACATGATCGCCGACCTCAAGGCCCTCGCGCCCACCCTCAAGGCGCTCGCCGACTCCGGCGACGCGCTGCCCGACTCCCTCCAGGTGCTCGCCACCTACCCGTTCACCGACGAGGTCCTGCGCGGCGTCAAGGGCGACTACCTCAACGTCTACCTGGACATGACCGCCGCCCCCGGTTCCCAGATCATCCCGCCGTACGACCCGAACGCGACGACCACCCCGGAAACCCCGACGGCGGAGACGGCCTCCCTCGCCTCCCTGCCCCTGCCGCTTCCCCCGGTGACCGCTTCGAGCACAGGGAGCGACCGATGATCACCACGGCCATCCGTCTCAAGAACATCGCCTTCCTCGTGATCTCGGTGCTCGTCCTCGGCTTCCTCGGCGTCCGCTACGCCGACCTCGGCCACTATGTCGGGCTGCGCGACTACTACACCGTCACCGTCCAACTGCCGCAGACCGGCGGGCTCTTCACCCACTCGAACGTCACCTACCGGGGCGTCTCGGTGGGCCGGGTCGGCCCCATCGAGCTCACCGACGAGGGCGTCGAGGCCGAACTGCGCATCGACAACGACTCCCCGCCCATCCCCGACAGCCTCACCGCCGTCGTCGCCAACCTCTCGGCGGTCGGCGAGGAGTACGTCGACCTGCGCCCCACCCGCTCCACCGGCCCGTTCCTCGGCAACGGATCGGTGATCGACCAGGCGGACACCACCATCCCCGCACCCCCCACCGACGTACTCGTCAGCGTCAACGACCTGGCGTCCTCGGTGGACCTGGAATCGCTGCGCACCGTGGTCGACGAGTTCGGCACCGCGCTGGCCGGACGGGGCGACGACCTCCAGGTCCTGCTGGACACCGGCAGCGAGTTCGTCGACGCCGCCGACAAGGCCCTCCCCGCCAACATCAAGCTGATGCAGGACGGCGAGACGGTCCTGCGCACCCAGGCCGAACAGGGCGACGCGCTCAAGGGCTTCGCCGACGGGGCGAAGGACCTGGCCGCCGAACTGAAGGGTTCCGACAGCGATCTGCGCCGGCTGATCGCCGCCACCCCCGGTGCCACGACCCAGCTCAGCGCGCTCATGCGCGACCTCGACCCGGGCTTCGGTGTGGTGGTCGCCAACCTCCTCACCACCTCCGAGGTCGCCGTCACCCGCCAGCGCGGCATCGAGGAACTCCTGGTGAAGCTGCCCGCCGTGGCCGCCGCAGGGGCCAGCGTGGTGGACGAGGACGGCGCACGGTTCGGCATGGCCGTCACCTTCTTCGAACCCCTGCCCTGCACCGCCGGATACGGCGACACCGTCTACCGCAACGGCCTCGACACCACCAAGGGGCCCGCGGTCAACACCAAGGCGCGCTGCACCGCGTCCCCCGGCACCGGCGTCGAGGTGCGGGGTCCGGCCAACGCTCCGAAGGGCGGCGCGGTCCCCGACCCGGTGAAGCCGGTGACGACCCTGACCGGTTCCGCGTCGGACACGATCCTCCCCGGAGCGTTGTCCGCCGGTTCCCTCTCCGCCACTTCCTCGACGGACTCGACCACCGCCATGGCCGGGCTGCTGGGACTGGGGGGAGGCGCATGAGCACGCGGGCGAAGAACCTCACCGGCTGGGCGGTCCTCCTCGCCGCCGTGCTCGTCTGCGCGCTGGGCGGCTGGTCGTACGCGGCGGCCCGGAGCGACGAATCCGTCTCGTACGCCAAGAGCAGGGACGCCGCCCTCGCCGCCGGGCGGAGCCGGCTGGCCCGGCTGAACAGCATGGACGGGACCGACGCCGCGAAGATCGACGCCGGGCTCGACGGCTGGCTGAGCGTCACCACCGGACCGCTCCACGACCAGCTGAAGAGCACCCGCACCAAGGACGCGGCCGCGTTCCGGTCGGCCGGGACCAGTGCCAGGGGCACGGTCACCGACGCGGCGCTCACCGCCCTGGACGAACGCGGCGGCACGGCGCAACTGATCGCCACCGTCGAGGTGAAGGTGACCCCGCGCACCGGAGCGGCCGGCACCGAACGCAAACGGTTCGAGGCCGCCCTGGAGCGTACGGGCGACGGCTGGAAGGTCAAGGCGCTCACCGCCATCCCGGTCGGAGCGGCCACATGAGCGCGGCGCGGACGGGCACGGCGGCCCCGCACGACAGGGACGAGCACGACGGCGGAGAGGCAGCGGCGGTGAGCGTTACCGGCCAGGACGTGGAGGAGCGTACCGAGGCAGCACCCACCTCCACCAAGGCGCCCGGTCCCCGGGGCGCAGGCGGCTCCACGGAGGAAGCCACGCCCCCCGAGGACGGCGCGCCCGGCGCCTCGCCCGGTACGGGGAACCGCTGGCGTCGCGTCCTCGCGGGCGTCCTGGTCGTCCTGCTGATCGCCGCCGGAGCCGGCCTCTTCGTACGCGGCCGGCAGATCCGGGACACCCCCGCGACCGCCAACCAGGCCCTGACCGACACGGCCGCCACCGACCGCGTCACCGGTGACGTCAGCAACGCCCTCGCCACGGTCTTCTCGTACGCGCCGGGCACCACCGCCGCGACGAAGACCGCCGCCCAGCACCTGCTGGCGGGAGCGGCGCTCAAGCAGTACGCGGAGCTCTTCGGCCAGGTCGAGAAGCAGGCGGCCGACCAGAAGCTGACGCTCACCACCAACGTCGTGCGCGCCGGGGTCACCCGGCTCACCGGCGACAGCGCCCACCTGCTGGTCTTCCTGGACCAGGTGTACGAGCGCGAGGGCAAGGCCGCCACCACGGCCGCCGCCCAGCTCTCCATCACCGCCCACCAGCAGGACGGCGTCTGGCAGATCGTCGACATCACCTCCAGGTGACGAGGCACAGCGACACGGTGCCGGCCCGCACGGTGGCCGGCAGGGGAGAGGCAGCGATGGCACGGTCGATCAAGGCGACGAACCCGCTGGTGCGGGCGGCGAGTGCGCTGGCACTCGTGGCGGCGGTCGCGGCGGGCTGGGGCGGCTGGTCCTGGTACGAGGCGGCGCACGACGACTCCGCCTCGTACGCACAGGCACGCGACGACGCCCTCGCGGCGGGCGAGCAGGCCGTGCAGAACATGAACACGCTCGACCACTCCCGGCTCCAGGAGGGACTGGACAGCTGGGAGGACTCCACGACCGGAGACCTCCACCAGCAACTCGTCGACGGGCGGGACGCGTTCGTGAAGCAGATCGAGACGGCGAAGACGAAGAGCTCCGCCCAGGTGCTCTCCGGTGCCGTGACCGAACTGGACGAACGGGCCGGCAAGGCGAGCCTGATGGTGGCCCTTCGCGTCACCGTCACCGCGCCGGAGGGCGACCCGGCGGTGAAGGAGAGCCGGATGCTCGGCCAGCTCACCCGGACCTCCCAGGGGTGGAAGCTCAGCGCCCTCGGCCAGGCGCCCGTCGGCAACACCGCCGGCTGACGCCGCCGGCCCCGCCACCCCGCCCCACCCCGAGAGGAACCCCGGACATGTCGACGACCCGTCACCTCGTCAACCGGCAGCGCAGACTGGCCACCGTCGCCGCCGACCGCACCACCGCGCCCCACGCCACCTCCTCGCCGACGGCCTCGCCGACGGGTGAGGAGACGGACACCACGGATCTCGCCGACGCGGGTGGTGGCGTTCCGCAGGACGGAGATCCGGCCGACGACCCGGAGCAGTCCGACGCGTCCGACGGGGCCGAGGCGGAGGACGCCGACTCCCCGGCCGAGCGGGAGGCGGAGGCCGAGTCCCCGGAACGCCGGTCCCGCCGCCTCCGTATCAGCCTCCCCGCCCTCCTCTGCGTACTCACCGTGCTGCTCGGTGTCTTCGCCGCCTGGGCGTTCACTTCCGCCGCCACCCTCCGCGACGACCCCGGCCGCCGTAACACCGCGCTCACCGACATCGCCCGCACCAGCGAGGTCAAGGGACAGATCACCGAGGCGGTCGGCGCCGTCTTCAGCTACGACTACGCCTCCACCGAGAAGTCCGACCGTGCCGCCAAGACCTACCTGACCGGCAAGGCGGTGCGGCAGCACCAGGACATGCTCGCCGAGGTACGGGAGCAGGCCCCCGAGCAGAAGCTCGTCCTCACCACGACCGTCACCGAGAGCGCGGTCGAGCGGCTCGACGGCGACCGGGCGAGGCTTCTCGTCTTCGCCGACCAGAGCAACACCCGCACCGGCGCCAAGGAGGAGACGACCTACGCCGCGGCCATGTTCGCCGTGGACGCGGTCCGCAGCGACGGCCGCTGGCGCATCGCGGCCATCGACACCTTCACCCAGTGACCCGGGGAGAGACGGACAGATGAGGTTCAACGGCTCCATGCGGCGCGGACTCACCGGCACGGCCACGGCCGTCGCCGCGATGGCCGCACTCACGGCCTCGCAGGCACCGGGTTTCGCGGGTGCCGCGCACCAGGACGAGGCGAAGAACGTGGCCACCGACGAGGTGGTCTGGACGCACGTGCCCAACGACGACTCGTACCACACCGAACTGCCGCCCCTGGAGTCGCCGACTCCGCCGGTGCCGCCGAAGCCGGGCGTGAAGCAGACCCCCGCCGTGGTCCGCGCCTGGGCCGAGGCGGGCATCCCGGCGACCGTGCTCGCGGCGTACCGCAAGGCCGGGGCCACCGTCGCCCGGACCGACGGTTCCTGCCGGCTGCCGTGGCAACTCCTCGCCGCCATCGGCAAGGTGGAGTCCGGGCACGCCGCGGGCGGCAGGGTGGACAAGGCCGGTACGACCCTCTCCCCGATCCTGGGCCCCGTACTGAACGGCGCCGGGTTCGCCGACATCCCGGACACCGACAACGGCGCCTACGACGGTGACCGCACCTTCGACCGGGCCGTCGGGCCGATGCAGTTCATCCCGTCGACCTGGGCCCACTGGGGCCAGGACGGCAACGGCGACGGCCTCCGCAACCCGAGCAACGTCTACGACGCGACGCTCGCCGCCGGCCGCTACCTCTGCGCGGGGACCCGCAACCTCTCCGTCGGCGCCGACCTCGACCGCGCGATCCTCAGCTACAACCACTCGGACACCTACCTGCGCACGGTGCTGTCCTGGATGGCGTACTACGGCGACGGAGCCCACCCGGTCCCGGACGGCCAGGGCCCCCTGCCCACCACCCCCGGCGCGGGCGGCCCCACCGAACCGTCCGCCCCGGTCGGTGGCCCCGGCACCATCATCATCGGCCCCCAGCCCTCCGGCAGCCCCCGCCCGTCCGCCTCGCCCACTCCCACCCCGTCCGGCTCGCCCGACCCCGGCACCACCCCGGACCCCAGCACGACACCGGACCCCGGCACCACCCCTGACCCCGGCACCACGCCCGATCCGAGCACCACGCCCGACCCCAACACGACCCCGGACCCGACCGGCACCGGGACGCCCGACCCGACGGACTCCGCCACGACGGACCCCACGGACCCGGCCACCACCGACCCCACGGACCCGGCGACGACCGAGCCCACCGCCCCCGCCACCACCGGCCCCGAGCCAGGCTGCACGGACCCGGCCGCCGACCCCGCCGCCGGCCCCGAGGCCACCGGCGACCCGTGTGCCGCCCCGACCGACGGGGCGACGGCGTAAGGCTGCGGCCGGTGCCGGCCCAGGTCACCGCTGACCGGGCCGGTGCCGGCCCAGTTCACCGCCGGCCGAATCGGCGCCGGGTCTCCTCGTCGGCCGGCAGGAACGTCTCCAGATGCAGCCCGTCCAGGGCGGCATCGGTGGCGGTGCTGAGGGTGGCGGACGTGCTGAAGAACCGGAGCGGGGCCCCGTCCACCTCGATGCTGAGGGTGATCACCGGTCCCGCCACCGGAACGGAGGCGTCGGAGGCGTCGAGGTACCCGGCGATCTCCACGGCGAGCGCCCGGTGCTGTCGGTCGTGGGTGCGCTCGGCGCGGTGGCGCACCTGGCGCAGCAGATGGCTGCCCCACTCCTCGAAGTTGCCGATCCGGCCCGCCAGCCCGTCCGGATGCAGACAGACCCGGACCACGTTGACCGGCGGCTCCAGCAGTTCCGGCGCACACCCGGCCAGCAGTCCGTGAGCGGCGGCATTGGCGTCGACGATGTCCCAGTGATCGTCCAGGAGCAGCGCAGGGTAGGGCAGATGCGCGTCGAGGAGCCGGCGCAGGCCGTCCATCACCACCTCGACCGACACGTCCTCCCATGGCAGATCCCGGTAGCGCGGTGCGTAACCGGCGGCCAGCAGGATGCCGTTGCGGTCCCGCAGCGGCACGTCCAGGCTCTCGGAGAGACGCACGATCATCTCCGGGGTCGGGTGGGCCCTGCCGTTCTCCACCCGGCTGAGGTGCCGCGTGGACACCCGGGAGTGGTTGGACAACTCCTGCTGGCTGAAACGGCGTCGCTCGCGCCACATCCGCAACAGCGCTCCGGGGGGCGGTCCTTCGGTGGCGATCCTCATGTCCGCGAGTCTAGAAGCGTGCGTCCGAGGGGCCATGACCTCCGGAGTCATGGCTCCGCAGACCCGTCCGGGCCAGGATTCCGGCATCGGCCGAACCGGACGAACGGAGAGACGGACATGGCGGACACCGCAGACACGCCAGGCGCGACAGACACGGTCCAGCGGTACCTGGCCACCTGGAACGCGAGCGGCGAGGAGAGGGCGAAGCTGCTCTCCGAGCACTGGTCGCCCGAGGTGACGTACACCGATCCGTTGGCCGAGGTCTCCGGCCACGAGGGGATCGCGACGGTCGTCGACGGAGTCCGGGAACAGTTCCCGGGGCTGGTGTTCACCCAGGTCGGTGAGGCGGACGCGCACCACCGGCAGTTGCGGTTCCGCTGGGGCCTCGGCCTCCCGGGAGCCGAACCGCTGGTGATCGGCTTCGACGTCCTGGTGCGGGACGAGTCCGGACGGATCAAGGACGTGCGCGGCTTCCTGGACGAGGTGCCGGCATGACCGCGCCGCCTCGCGGATACGCGATCGGCTACCTGAGAAACGTCGAACTCGGCCCGGACATAGCGGAGTACATCGAGCGGATCGAAGGCACGATGGCCCCGTACGGCGGTCGCTTCCTGGTGCACGGCGGACGGCTCGTCGCGCACGAGGGGGAGTGGGACGGTGACCTCGTGGTGCTGGAGTTCCCCGACACCGCCGCCGCGCAGGAGTGGTACGAGTCGCCCGCCTACCAGGCGATCCTGCCGCTCCGCACCGAGCACGCGACCTCCATGGTCGCGGTGGTCGAGGGAGTGGGGGACGACTACCGCGCCGCCGGCAAGATCCGGCAGCTGTTCCCGTCCCAGGACGCCCCCCAGTAGGAGGAGGATCCGCGACCCGCCTCACTCGCCCCCCGACAGCACCTCCGAGAGGTCGTACCGCACCACTTCCGCCAACTGCCCGTAGGTGCAGCCGGAAGGGGTGCGGTCGGGGCGCCAGCGGCGGAACTGCGTGGTGTGGCGGAAGCGGTCGCCCTCCATGTGGTCGTACCTCACCTCGCAGACCCGCTCCGGACGCAGCGGCACCCACGACATGTCCTTCTTCCCCGACCACCGGCTCGGTGCACCCGGCAGCCTGGCGCCCTCGTGCGCCGCGGCGTTCGCCCAGGCCCCCCAGGGGTGTTCGTCCGGGAGTGTCCTCAACGGCGCCAGTTCGTCGACCAGTTCGGCCCGGCGTTTCATCGGGAAGGACGCGCACACACCTACGTGCTGGAGTACGCCCGCGTCGTCGTACAACCCCAGCAGCAGCGAGCCGACGACCGGGCCGCTCTTGTGCTCGCGGTAACCGGCCACTACGCAGTCGGCGGTCCGCTCGTGCTTGATCTTGAACATGGAGCGGGTGTCCGGTCGGTAGGGCAGGCCGAGCGGTTTGGCGACGATCCCGTCCAGACCCGCGCCCTCGTACTGGTCGAACCACCGCTGCGCGACCTCCCGGTCCGTGGTGGCCGGGGCGAGGTGGACCGGAGGTACCGCGCCCGCGAGCGCCGCCTCCAGTGCCGTACGCCGGTCCGCCTGCGGAGTGTCGAGCAGCGACACGTCGTCCAGGGCCAGCACGTCGAAGGCGACCAGGGACGCGGGGGTCCGCTCGGCGAGGAGCCGTACCCGGGATTCGGCCGGGTGGATGCGTTCGCTGAGCCGGTCGAAGTCGAGGCGCCCGCCGTGCGCGAGCACGATCTCCCCGTCGATCACGCAGCGCGGCGGCAGCGACTCCAGGACCGCCGGGACCAGCTCGGGGAAGTAGCGGGTCAGCGGCTTTCCGGTACGGCTGCCGATCACCACCTCGTCGCCGTCCCGGTGCACGATCGCCCGGAAGCCGTCCCACTTCGCCTCGTACTGCATGCCCGGCGGGATCGTGGCGACGGACTTGGCGAGCATCGGCTTCACAGGAGGCATCACCGGCAGGTCCATGGACCCGATTCTGCGCGAAACCCCACCGCCCGTCCTTCGATATGCGGCATTTGCGTCCCCCGCCTACGGTGGCCGACATGGGAGCTGCGGTGGAACTCGACGTGGACGGGCGGCCGGTGCGGCTGTCCAACCCGGACAAGGTGTACTTCCCGGAGAAGGGCTACACCAAAAGGGACGTGGCGGAGTACTTCCTCGCCGTGGGCGACGGGATCACCCGCGCGCTGCGCGACCGGCCCACCACCCTCCAGCGCTTCGTCGACGGCGTGGAGGGCGAGTTCTTCTACCAGAAGCGGGCGCCGAAGAACGTGCCCGACTGGATTCCCACCACCCGCATCTCCTTCCCCAGCGGCCGGCACGCCGACGAGATCTGCCCCGCCGGACTCGCGGCGGTGCTCTGGGCCGCCAACCTCGGCACCCTCACCTTCCACCCGTGGCCGGTACGGAACACCGACACCGACCACCCCGACGAGCTGCGCATCGACCTCGACCCGCAGCCCGGCACCGACTACGCCGATGCCGTCGAGGCCGCCCACGAACTCCGCTCGGTCCTGGAGGACCACGGGCTGCGCGGCTGGCCCAAGACCTCCGGCGGACGCGGCATCCACGTCTTCGTGCCGCTGGTGCCCGAGTGGACCTTCACCGAGGTGCGCCGGTCCGCCATCGCCGTGGGGCGCGAACTGGAGCGGCGGATGCCCGACCGGGTCACCACCGCCTGGTGGAAGGAGGAGCGCGGTGAGCGGATCTTCGTCGACTACAACCAGACCGCCCGCGACCGTACGATCGCCTCCGCCTACTCCGTACGGCCCTTCCCGCACGCCCCGGTCTCCGCCCCGCTGCGCTGGGAGGAGATCGACGACGCCGAACCCCGCGACTTCGACATCAGGACCATGCCCCAGCGGTACGCGAAGGTGGGCGACGTCCACGCCGAGATGGACCAGCACGCCTTCCGTCTCGACCTCCTGCTGGAACTCGCCGAACGGGACGAGCGGGAACACGGGCACGGCGACCTGCCCTATCCGCCGGAATATCCCAAGATGCCCGGCGAGCCCAAGCGCGTGCAGCCCAGCCGGGCCCGTGCGGAGGACGAGCCGGACGGCAAGGCGCCGGACGGCAACGAGCCGGAGGCCGACGGGTGAGCGGCGAACGGACGCCCCCGGGCCCCGAGGACGACGGCACCGGCGGGAGCGGAAGCGACAGCGGGCCGGGCACCGCCGGAGAGACGGCGGGACCCACCCCGGGGGCCGCCTCCGGGCACACCCGCCACGGCGCCCACGGCCGCCCCTCCACCACGCGCGACAAGTGGCACGCCTTCAAGGATTCGCCGTACTTCCCGGCGACCGTGCTGCTGTTCATCCTCGCCGCCGCGGCGGGCCTCTTCGCCGGCTCGTACACCTACGCCATGGCCAACCCCACCCCTCACCGCATTCCGGCGGCCGTGATCGGACAGCCCGCCTCGCCGCGCGGGACCGCGTTCGTGGCGGGGATGGAGAAGGCCCTGGACGCCTCCCTGGTCCTGCACGAGTACGACACGACGGCCGAGGCCGACGAGGCGCTCCAGGAACAACGTGTCTTCACCATCCTGCGCGCCGGCAACGACCGGGTGCACCTCGACGTCGCCGCCGCCTCCGGCGCCTCCGTGGCCCAACTCCTCGCCGAGGCGGGGGAGAAGGTGGGCAAGGCGGTCGGAGTGCCCGTCACCGTCCGGGACGTCAAACCGCTCCAGCCGGGCGACCCGCGCGGACTCGCGCTCTTCTACATCTCGCTCGCCGCCGTCATCCTCGGCTTCGTCGGCGCCATCCAGCTCAGCGTCCACGCCCGCACCCTGACCCCGCTCGAACGCATCCTCTTCACCGTCGCCCACGCCCTGTTCGGCGCGTTCGCCATCGCCGCCGTCGTGGACTGGGGGCTCGGCGCGCTCGACCTGCCGTTCCTCCAGTCCTGGCTGATCCTGGCGTTCACGATGTTCACCAGCGCCATGGTCTTCACCATGTTCAACACCCTCATCGGACGGTGGGCGATGCTCCCGACCTGGGGCGTCATGGTGCTGCTCGGCAACCCGTCGTCCGGCGGCGCCGTCTCCTGGCCGCTGCTGCCGTCGCTGCTCGGGCACATCGGCCGCTGGCTGCCTCCCGGCGCCTCGGTCAACGCCCAGCACACCGCCGTCTACTACCACGGGCACCAGTTCCTCTTCCCCTACCTCGTGCTCGGCGTCTGGGCCCTGGTCTCCTGCGCGGTCTTCTGGACCTGGCGCCACCGCCACCCCGGCGGCCGGCCGAAGGAACCCGAGCACGCGGCGGCGTCCGGCTGATCACCCTCGCGGTCGGCCGAGTCGTCGGACACGGCCCAGACGGAGCTGCTCCTCCTCCACGATGAGCCGGGCCAGCGCCCCGTCCGACACGTCCACCGCCTCCGGCACCGCCTCCGCGAGATCGCTGCGCCGGGCGTACGCGTCGAACGCCCGGTCCTTGCGGGCCAGCAGCGCCATCATCCGCTGGTCGACGCTGTCTGCCGTGAGCAGCCGGTGCACTTGGACGCTGCGTATCTGACCCATCCGGTGCGCCCGCGCCACGGCCTGGTGCTCCAGGGTGGGCTTGATCTGCGGCTCGCAGAGGATGACCACGGAGGCGGCCTGCATGTTCAGCCCGGTGCCCCCCGCCTGGATCTGGCTCAGCAGCACCGCGTGACCGCGCGCCGCGCCGAACGCGTCCACCAGCTCCTGCCGGCGGCCCGCCGCGACGTTCCCCGCGACCGGCCCGAACACCCCGTCGCCGAGGGCCGTCCGGACGGTCGCCAGCACCTCGCGGAAGTAGGAGAACACCACCACCTTGTGCCCGTTGCCGGCCGCCTCGGCGACGAGCTCCCGCAGCCGCGCCAGCTTCGCCGACTCCTCGGGCACCGCGTACGCCGCCCGGCGCATGCGCATGAAGTGGCCGTCGTCCACCGCCGCGCGGTAGGCACGCAGGTCGGCCTCGCTGAACTCCACCCACTCGTCGGCCCGGACCAGCGCGGGCAGTTCGGGAAGGACGTCCTCCTGGTTGCGCCGGAGATAGGCGGGTGCCACCGCGCGGCGGAAGGCCAGTGAGCCGGCGGCGCCGTGCACGGTGCCGACCGGGGGCGCCAGCTCGGGGCGGAGCAGGCGGATCAGGCTGCGGAACTCCGCCACCCGGTTCTCCATCGGCGTGCCGGTGAGGAAGAGGACGTGCTCGGCCCGGTCCGCCCACCCGGCGACCGCCCGCGACCGGCGGGTACCGGGATTCTTCACGTAATGCGCCTCGTCCACGACGAGCATGGCCGGCCGCACGCCCGCCACCACCACGTCCGGCAGGGCGTGGAGCGCGTCGAACGTGGTGAGCGCGACCCCGCCCGAGTGGAGCCACTGACCGAACGCCTCGCTCCGGTCGGGGCCGTGCACCGGCACCACGCCCAGCGTGGAGCGGGCGCGGATCTCGCGCGTCCAGTTGACGAGCACGCTCGCCGGGCACACCACCAGGAAGTGGCATTCGCCGCCCGCCGCCAAGTGCGCCAGCGCCGCGATGGCCTGCACCGTCTTGCCCAGACCCATCTCGTCCCCGAGCACCACCCGCTTCTGGGCGAGCGCGAACCGGGCCCCGAACGACTGGTAGCCGCGCAGCGACACCCGCAACCGCGTGTCGTCCAGCCGCTGCCCGCGCACCCGGTCCGCGATCGCGGACGGCAGGAACCCCTCGGCGGCTTCCCGGTCCGGGCCGGTGCCCGACAACTCGGCGAGCAGACCGTAGTACTCGGCCGACCGCAGCTCGAAGTCGACCCAGGCCGACGCCTCCGGTTCGTCGGCCCGCAACAGGTCGACGCACACCTGGCCGAAGAGGAGCGGGAGCCGCTGCTCCTCGGCCTCCGCCAGCACCGTCCGCACGCCCTCCACCGCCGCCGCGACCCGCCCACGCGCCTCCCGGCCGAGGAAGAGGGGACGCAGCCGCCCCCTGGCCGGTGCCGCCGCGGCCAACGGCTCCTCCAGCCGGCCGATCAGGCGCAGTGCCGCCTCGCGGGCCCGCCGCGCGTCGGGGCCCGCTTCGACCAGCCGGTGCAGGGCCACCACCAGCGCGCCGGTGGCGGGGTCCGGGGCGTCCGCGTCGAGGCGCACAGCGACCGTGTCGCGGACCGCGTGCGCGAGCTGCTCGGCGGCGGCCAGCGCCTGGTCCGCGGTCTGCGCCCCGACGCCGGGCAGCCGCCGGAGCTCGTACCGGCTCGTCGTGCGCACCGCGCCGACCGTGCGGAACCCGGCCTGTTCGAAGGCGGTGATGCGCAGCCGCCCCTCCGTCACGTCGCGGAGCCGGGCGACCGGGATCGTCTCCAGCTCCCGGCCGACCAGGGAAGCGACGAGGGGGTCGAGCACCGAGCGCACGGCGTCCAGCGCGCGATCAAGGTCCGCGGGCACCGCACGGGCCGCCGCCAGCAGCGCGTCCGCGTCCGCGAGCAGCGGCCGGACCGCCTTTCCGGCGCCCGCCCCGGTGCCCGTAGCGCCGTCCTGTGGCATGTACGTACGTCCCTCTGTCCCGCCGCCCCGCCCGACCCGGGACACCACGCAGGGGTCCCGCGGGCCCCCATGGTTTCACGAGCGCGAGGTGGGAGGGCCGCCACCGCCCCGGCGGCGGAGACCGGATCGTGCCTGGCCGGGCGTTCCTCCTCCGGCCGGCCGTCCGCGGACTGCGGCGTCCGGTCACCGGTGGCAGACTCGAATGGCCAGGGAATCCCTGCGCGACAGCACGTCCACGACCTGCACGACGAGTCAAGCGGGGGCGTCAGACGGCCCCCTGCTGGAGGAGCGCAGCGCCATGCTCGACCCGACCTTCGTCCCGGGCGCCCCGAACTGGATCGACCTCGGCACACCCGACCTCGACGGAGCCACCACCTTCTACCGGGGCCTGTTCGGATGGGATTTGGTCCCCGGCGGCCCCGAGACCGGCGGCTACGGGATGTACACCCTGGACGGCCGGACCGTCGCCGGGGCGATGACCGTCACCGACGAACAGGCCAAGCCGACCTGGTCGGTGTACTTCCAGTCGCCCGACGTGGACGCGACCGCCCGCGCGGTCGAAGCCGGGGGCGGAAACGTCCCCTTCGCGCCGATGGACGTGCTGGAGTACGGCAGGATGGGCGGGTTCACCGACCCGGCGGGCGCCTACTTCGGCTCCTGGCAGCCCAAGCAGAATCCCGGACTCGGCGCGACCCAGGTGCCGGGCACGCTCATCTGGTCCGAGCTCTACGCGCCGGACGTGGAGGAGGCGAAGGCGTTCTACGGAAGCGTCTTCGGCTGGCACACGGAGGCCACCGAGTTCCCCGGCGGCACCTACACGATGATCCGCCCGGCCGGCACCGAGGGCGACGAGGCGTTCTTCGGCGGACTGGTCGGCCTGGACGAGGTGCCGAGCGAGGCGCGGTCGGGGCCGCACTGGCTGCCGTACTTCTCGGTGGACGACGTCGAGGTGGTGCTGGGTGACGCGGTCCGGCTCGGCGGGGCGGTCACCCTCGGGCCGATGGACGTGGAGAAGGTCGGCGTGATGGCCAACGTCACCGACCCGTACGGGGCCTCCTTCGCCGTCATCAAGCCCGCGATGGACTGAACGTCTCCGGTCGTGCCGCCCCGGCTCCGCCCGGTCGCGGGCGTGGCCAGAAGTGGTCGTTCAACGGATGTTTATTGACGGGCGGCATGCTGGGCGCATGCTGATCAACACCACCACCGAGGACGCACTCGCCTGGCAGGAATCGGCCCTGTGCGCCCAGATCGGTCCCGACTTCTTCTTCCCCGCACCGGGAAGCTCGACGCGCGAGGCGAAGCGGCTCTGCTTCGCCTGCGAGGGCCGGATCGCATGCCTGGAGTACGCCCTCGCCAACGACGAGCGCTTCGGCGTCTGGGGAGGCCTGTCGGAGAACGAACGCGACCGGCTGCGCCGTTCCGGCCGCGCGAGCGCCTGACCGGGGAGCGGCCGGAGGGCCGAGGAGCGCCCGACCGGGAGCGGACGGGCGGCCGGACGGGCTCAGGCGGCCGGGATCCGGAAGGTCTTCCCGTACACCCGCCACTCCAGCGGGGTGGCCAGCTTGAAGTTGCCGTCGTCCAGGAACTTCATCTGCATGGTGTCGATCCGGGAGGTGTCACGCCCCTTGCGCTTCGCCAGGATCGCCTTTTTGCTCGCGTCCAGGAAGATGTCGAGGTACTCCTCCTCGTCACCGCCCTCGGCCACCGTGTCGGCGTCCGACAGAGCCGCTTCGCGGATGCCGTAGAAGCCCGTGGCGCTGTCGTCGGGACCGTGCAGCACCATCGCGTCGTAGTAGATGTACTGCCCCAGGGGCCCCAGCCCGTCGAGCTTCGCCTGCCGTACTGCGGGATCGAAGTAGAGGCGGTCCCGGCTCTCCTCCTGCGCGGTGCGGAACGCCTCGTCCTGCGCGGCGAGCTTCCAGGCGTCGGTGAACCCGGGGTCCAGGCCCTCGTGCGACCCGCTGCCGTTCACCTTGCGCAGCGCCGGCAGGAAGGGTGCCAGCGGATTGCCCGGGTGCGCGGCCGTGTAGCGCTCCACGAGGTCCAGCATGTCGCTGGTGCCCGAGCAGAAGCCGACGATCCCGGCGGTGTAGCCCAGGCCGTCCCCGGTGTCCTCGATCGCGTCGAACCGGCTCCGCCAGTCGAGCGTGGAGCTGTTCGCGCTGGAGACCAGCTCCGCGGCGATCTCCTTCATCGCCGGATCGGCCAGCCCCGGAGGCTGCTCCGCGATCTCCGCGTCCTCCTCGGCGCGGATGTCCGCCGCCGACTGCTTCTCGTTGGCCGCCGAGGGCTGCCCGGTGTCCGAGGGGAGTTCGTCGCCGCTGCCACCCCCGAAGACCAGGGAGAGGACGATGATGACCGGTACGCCGATGACGGCGAGACGTATCGCAGGTTTCACGCGGCACAGTCTAGGGCGGTTCACAGGAGTCCCACTGGTCAGCCCTGCCCCAGCTCCGCCCCGGGTCCGCCGGGGCGCTTCCTCGGGGTGATTCCTCCGGAAGCGCCCGCCGTGACCGGTCCCGCGGGCCCTACTTCTGCCAGCCCACGGTCTCCGGGAGCGGGTTGAAGAAGATGGTCGCCCCGGCGTTGACGAGCCCCTTCTTCACCGCGTACGTCGACGGGCCGCTGAACAGCGGCAGGAACGCGTACTCCCGCAGTGCCTTCTGCTCGACCTCGTTGACCGCTGTCACCTGCTCGTCGAGGTCGGCGATCTCCGTGGTGGCGCGGATCTCCGCGTCCAGGGCCGGTGAGCCGGCACCGGTGAGGTTGGAGTCACGGTCCGAGCAGTAGAAGTCGCAGAGGTACCGCGCGCCGAACGGGTCCATGGAGCGGTTGCCCGACAGGAAGAGGTCGAACTTGCGCTCGCTGAGAATGGTGGCGAAGTCGGCCTCGTCGGCCTTCTTGACGACGAGGTGGATGCCGACCGGCTTCAGCATCGCCGTGAAGGCGCCGGCGAGGGCCTTGTCCAGCGGGTCGTCGCCGAGGAGCGTGTAGCCGATCTCGAGCTTCTGGCCGCCCTTCGCCCGGACGCCGTCCGCCCCCGCCTTCCAGCCCGCCGCTTCGAGCGACGTCTTCGCCTCCTCGGGCGCGTACGTCAGCACGGAGGAGAGGTTGTCCCGGTAGCCCTTCTGGAAGCTGTAGAGCACCGCCGAACCGGGCAGGGGCTCCGTGTAGTCCAGCCCCTGGAACTGGATCTTCGCGATCTGGGCGCGGTCGATGCTCTCCTCGATCGCCTTGCGGACCTCGCTGTCCGCGAGGACGGCGGATTTGGTGTTGAAGTACAGCGCGTACTCGAAGGGGCTGCCGCCGCTGCGGATCTCGCTCCCCTTGAGCCCCTTCACCTGGTTGAGGCTCTCCGCGTCGACGGCGGAGGCGAGGTCGATCTCACCGTTCTTGAACGCGTTGACCGCGGCGGTCGACTCCAGGTTCACGTAGACGCGTTTGTCGAGCTTGCCCTTCTTTCCCCACCACTTGGGGTTGCGGACGAAGGTGATGTTGCCGGAGTGGGTGTCCCAGGAGCCCACGGTGTACGGGCCCGCGCCCCACTCGGGGTGCGCCTTCTTCACGTAGGCGTCGTTGAAGTGCGCGACCGTGGCGGCCTCGGGGTGCAGGAAGGTGGTGAAGAGACTCGACCAGGAGGCGTTGACCCCCTTGAAGGTGATGACCGCCTGTTTGGCGTCCGCGCCCTTCTCGACCGAGGTGATCCGGTCGTAGCCGTCCGTGGAGGAGGCGGCGAACTCCTTGTCCGAGCCGTTGTTTGCCTTCCAGGTCGCCTCGATGGCGGTCCAGTCGATCGGTGTGCCGTCGTTGAACACGGCCTTCGGGTTGATCGTCAGGGTGACCTTCTGGTTGCCGCCCTCGACGGTGACCTTCACATCGCTGTAGTAGTCCGGGTTGTACTGCACCTCACCGGTCGGCGAGTAGGTGATCGCGTCCGCGTTGTACCAGGCCCAGACCCGGGCGGCGGTCAGCGTGGAGTTGACGTTGAAGGGGTTTCCCTGGTCGTCGAAGGTCCCGACCGTCGTGTACGTACCGCCGTCCCTGACCTTGTCGTACGGCTGCGGGTTGTAGTCCGCGGCGCCCGAGGCGGCGGACGGGGCGTTCTTCCCGTCCGCCCGGGAGGTGTCCTTCCCGGAGGACGAGCACGCGGTGGCGGTGACGGAGAGGGCGGCGATCAGGGCGAGCGGCAGGGCCAGTCGTGCGCGCATGACGGGACGGTTCCTTCGGAGTCGGGGGTGGGGGGAGGTGGAGCGGAGTGACGACGCGAGGCCGGTGGGGCCGGCCTGCGCGACGGACGGGGCCGTGGGGTGCTCAGACGGCATGGCAGGCGTAGCTGTGGCCCGGCCGTCCGGCCACCGGCGTCGGCGCGGGGCGTTCCGTACGACAGCGCCGGCGTACCTCTTCGCCGGCGAGGCGGTACAGCGGACACCGGTCGACGAAGACGCAGCCCGCGGGCAGCCGGGTGGCGCTCGGCTGCTCGCCCTGGAGCACGACGCGCTCGCGGCTGCGCTCCCGCTCGGGGTCCGGCACCGGGATCGCCGACAGCAGGGCCTTGGTGTAGGGGTGTTGCGGGGCGGCGAAGAGGCTCTCGGTGTCCCCGGTCTCCACGACGTGGCCGAGATACATCACCGCGATACGGTCGGAGACGTACCGGATCACGGCGAGGTCGTGCGCGACCACCAGGTAGGCGATCCCGAGTTCGCGCTTGAGCCGGGCCAGCAGGTTGATCACACCGGCCTGTACGGAGACGTCGAGCGCGGACAGCGGTTCGTCGAGGACCAGCAGCTTCGGCTCGGTCGCCAGAGCCCGGGCGATACCGACCCGTTGGCGCTGGCCGCCGGAGAGCGCGGCGGGGAAGCGGTCGCCCACCGCCGCGTCCAGGCCGACGAGGCCCAGCAGTTCGGCGGTCCGGGCGCGGATCGACCCCCGGTCCCGCCGAATCGCACGCAGTGGCTCGGCGAGCAGTTCGGAGACGGGGAGCCGCGGGTCCAGGGCCCCGAACGGGTCCTGCATGACGATCTGCACGTCGCGCCGCAACTCCCGTACCGCCGCCGCGGAACCGAGGGTGGCGAGGTCCCGTCCGGCGACCTCGATGCGGCCTCCTTCGGGCCGCCGCAGCCGGAGGATCTCCAGCAGCGTGGTGGTCTTGCCGCTGCCCGACTCGCCCACCAGCCCCAGGGTCTCGCCGGACCGGAGCTCGAACCCCACCCCGTCGACGGCGCGCAGGGTGCCGACCCGGCGCTTGAGGACCGTGCCCCTGGTGACGGGGAAGGTCTTGACGAGGTCCTCCACGCGCAGCACGACCTCGCCCGCGCCGGGGGAGCCGGAGCGCGTCCCGGAGGGCGGTGCGACGGGCGCGGTGTCCCCGGCCGGGTCCAGGGTGCCGCCGTACGTCTCCTCGGCGCGCAGGCAGGCCACCTCACCGTGCCCGCCGATGTCCCGCAGGGAGGGTTCGCCGGTGCGGCAGGCGTCGAGTGCGACCGCGCACCGGGGCGCGAAGGGGCAGCCCGTGGGCAGGCCCACCAGGGCGGGCGGCTCCCCGGCGATCGGGAGCAGGGGCCGGTGCACCCCGCTGTCCACGGTCGGTACGGCGGCCAGCAGCCGCGCGGTGTACGGCATCGCCGGCCGCCGGAACAGCTCGTCGACGCCCGCCCGTTCCACGATGCGGCCCGCGTACATCACCGCGACCTCGTCCGCGTGACCGGCCACGACCCCGAGGTCGTGGGTGATCAGGACGAGCCCGGCGCCGGTCTCGCGCTGGGCGAGCCGCAGGACGTCGAGGATCTGGGCCTGCACGGTGACGTCGAGCGCGGTCGTCGGCTCGTCGGCGACGAGGACGGACGGCTCGTTGGCGATCGCCAGCGCGATGACGACGCGCTGGCGCATCCCGCCGGAGAACTCGTGCGGGAAGGAGCCGGCCCGCTCGCGGGGGTCCGGGATGCCGACGAGGCCGAGCAGCTCCACGGCCCGCTCCCGGGCGGCCCGCTTCGACAGGTCCTGGTGGACCCGGAGGGCGTCGGAGAGCTGCCGGCCCACGGTGAAGATCGGGGTGAGCGCGGAGAGCGGGTCCTGGAAGACCATGCCGATGGACTTGCCCCGGACGCCTGAGAGCTCCTTGTCCCCGAGCCCGACCAGGTCCCGGCCGCCCAGCAGCACCTGGCCCCGCAGCTCGGCGGCGGGCGGGAGCAGGCCCATGATGCCCATCGCGGTGGCCGACTTGCCCGAGCCGGACTCGCCGACGATCCCGAGCGTCCGGCCCGGAAGCAGGTCGAAACCGACCCCGCGCACCGCCTCCACCCGGCCGGCCTCGGAGGGGAAGGAGATCCGCAGATCCCGCACCGAGAGCACGGGCGCTGCGGCCGCGGGCGGCACGGGCCCTGGCAGCGGAGTCGTGAGGGTCATCGCCGGCCTCCCGCCGCACCGGTCGCGGACGTGGGATCGAGGGCGTCCCGCAGCCCGTCGCCGACGAGGGTCATCGAGACGGTCAGCAGCACGACCAGGCCCGCGGGGAACGCGAAGAGCCAGGGCGCGCTGGTGATGGCCCCGGCACCGTCCGCGAGCATGGTGCCGAGCGAGACGTCCGGGGTCTGGACGCCGAACCCGAGGAAGGACAGCGCGGTCTCGCTGAGCACCGTGGCGACGACCCCGAGCGTCAGGTTGACGATCAGCAGCGAGCCGAGGTTGAGGATGATGTGGCGGAGGATGATGCGCAGCGGCCTGACCCCCATGAACTCCGCCGCCGTGACGAAGTCCCTCTCCCGCAGGGAGGTCGAGACCGACCAGATCACCCGGGCCGTGGACATCCAGCCGAACACCGTCAGCACGAGGATGAGGACCCGCCAGTCGCCGGCCAGCCGGTGGGAGACCAGGGCGAGGATGAGGAAGCTGGGGACGACCAGCAGGAAGTGGATGACGGCGAGCGTCGCCTTCTCGGTCCGGCCGCCGAAGTACGCGGCGCTGGAACCGATGACCGCCGCGACCACGACGGTCAGCACCGACACGCTCACCGCGATGACCAGGGAGCGCTTCAGGCCGTGCACGGCGGACGCGTAGATGTCGTTGCCGCCCTGGTTGGTACCGAACCAGTGGGCGGTGCTCGGGGGCCGGGTGAGCGCCGCGAAGTCGGCGTCGGAGTACGCGTACGGGGTGAACAGGCCGCCGAAGACGCTGAAGAGCACCAGGGCCACCAGGATCACCACACCGAGGACGGCGAGCCGGTTGCGCAGGAACCGCCGCAGATGGAGCCGGGCCAGGCCGAGATGCCGGCCGTCCTTCGCGGGAGGCGCGGGCCGAGCGGGCCCTGCGGTGGTGTCCGTCGTCAGGTCTGCCGCCACGTCAGCTCACCCGCACTCTCGGATCGAGGAAGACCGTCGCGATGTCCGCGAGGATCGCGCCGATCGCGGTCAGCCCCGCGGCGAAGGCGGCCGTGGCGACCGCGCCGTGCACGTCGTTCTTGCCGATGGTCTGGATGAAGTAGCGGCCCATGCCGTTCCAGCCGAAGACCGTCTCGGTGATGACCGCGCCGGTGAAGAGGGCCGGGACGCTGAACGCCACGGAGGTCGCCGTCGGGATGAGGGCGGCCCGCAGCGCGTGCCGTCGGACGGCCTGGGCCCGGGTGAGACCGGTGGCCCGGGCGGTCCGCACGAAGTCGGCGTCGATGGTGTCGAGCAGCAGCGAGCGCTGCGTCAGGTGGTATCCGACGTAACCCATCAGGGTCAGCGTGAGCGTCGGCAGGACGAGATGGAGGAGACGGTCGCCGATGGTCGGCCACATCCCTTCGACCCCAGGGGAGTTCTCCCCGGCCACCGGGAGGAAGTGCACGCCCGCGTGCTGGTTGAGCCAGATGGCGACGAAGACCACCGCGAGCGCGGCGACCGACGTGGGTACGTTGAACACCGCGATGGACACGGCCTGCGAGACCCGGTCCGCCCAGCCGTACTGCCGGGACGCGGTGTACACCCCCAGTCCCACCCCCACCACCACGGACAGCACCGTCGCGACGAGCACCAACTCGGCGCTGACCAGGGACCGGTAGCCGATCTCCCCGTTGACCCGGACACCGGTGGGGGACTTCCCCCAGTCGAAGTGGAGCACCACCGAGGTGAGCCAGTCCCACCACCGGTGCACCACCGGCACCCGCGGATCCAGGTTGTAGGGCGAGAGGGCCCGGTCGATCTGCACTTCGCTGCGCGCGGGGCGCAACTCCTTGAAGTTCGACCGCGGGTCGAGAAACCAACTGGCGAGGAAATAGGTCGCGTTGGTTGCCACGGCGATCATCAGCAACCAGCCCGCGATCTTTCGCGTCACGTGGCGGAGCATGGGCACCGCCTCCGTGGCCCGTGGGGTGGGGGCGGGGCGAGTGCGCCGGGGGAAGGGGGAGTTGGCATGGGGGGTGGGGGCCTTCTCGGGGGACGTGGGGGGACCTGGGGCCTCTCGTTCGGATCGGGCTGGGGCGAGAGACCCTGGGTGCGGCCGTCAGTCTGGTCCGGGCTTCCCGGGAGCGCCAGCGTTTCGGTGGTCCTGCCACGAGCCCGAAACGCCGCCGTAGTAATCACACCGGAACTCCGGGCGATGTGGGCGGACTTGGGAGGGGGTGCGCCCATCTTCCCGGTGTCCTGCCCGGTCCCGGTGATGCGTACGAACGGACCGGTCGCGTCACGGTCCGTAAAACCGTGGCGATGAATCGGCGGGTGCGCGGCAGAATCCCCCCATGACCGACAACCGTCCCCTCGTGCTGGCCTGCGCCCTGCTCGACGGCATCGACCCGCTTCCGTACCCCGCGCGCATGCGGGAACTGGCGCACCGCGCGCGGAAGCTGGCCTACGACGGGATGCTGCGTCCGGTGCTGGAGGAGCTGGAGGACGGCGAACCGTACGAACGCGGCGTGGCCGTCCTCGCGGCGGCGGCAGGCGGCGACCGGGAATGGGTGGCCCGGCACATCGCCGATGAGGACCCCTTCGTCCGCGGCCAGGCGCTGCGGGTGGCGGACGGCCTCGGCGTGCCCGACTCCGTGTTCGAGGAAGCGATGGCCGACGCGTCGGCCGCCGTACGGCTCCACCTGATCCGGGCGGTCGTCGCGAGCCGCCGCACGGCCCTCGCCGACCGGCTGATCGTCTCCCTGCGCCACACCTGGGGTGACGCCGAGGCGGCCCGGATGCTGCCCGGCTGCTCCCCGGAGACCGTGGCCGCCCTGCTGCCCGGGCTCTTCCACGCCGCCGCCTGCTGGTCCGCGCTCGGGCGCCACCACCCCGGTGCCTACCTCGACCAGGCGGCCCGCGAACTCGCCGCACTGCCGGAGGACCGGCGCGACCTCGGCTGGTGGTCGTCCGGGTGCGCGCTGGGCGTCGCGACGGCGGCCCGCCGGCTGCCGCACCGCGTCCTCGACCTGCTGGAGGCCTACCCGCCCGCCCGGCTCCCCTTCGTCCTCCGCCGCCACCTCGGCGCGCTCGTCGAAGCCGACGCGGGACGGTTCGTACGCCTGTTCCTCGGCCCCGGCCGGACGGAGTTCCCCCGCCACGGCGTCCTCAGCGGCGTCCTGCTGCGTCGCATGGCCCGGTCCGCGCCCGAAGAGGAACTGGTCGCGCTCGGCAGGACGCTGCGCGACGACTCCGCCGCGCTCGCCCGGCTGATGCGCGCCCTGCCCCCCGGCAGGCGGGCCGCCTTCCACGCGGCGGTCACCGGCCGGGACGACACCGGACCCACCGGAACACCCGTCGACGCCGCCGTGCTCGGCGCCCTGCCGCGCAACCGGGTCGCCGCGACCGCCCGGCGCATGGCCGTATGGGCCCGCGACCACGGAGAGCCCTGGGACACCGTCCTGCTCGCCGAGTCGTATCTGCCGCCCGAAGAAGTACGCGAACGCCTCCTCACCGCCACCCGGCGGCCGGCCGCCGAGGACCGCGCGACGGCCTGGAGCCTGCTGATCCGCAACGCCGGACGCTCCGGTGAACCCGCCACCGTCCACGCCGTACTCGACGACATGGGGCGGCTGCGCAACGAACAGGAACCCGTGCGGACCGCCGCGCTGGGTGCCCTCCTCGCCACCCCGCCCGCCCTCCTCACGGCCGCCTCCGAGCCCCTCCTCGACCGGATCGCCACCGACGCCGTCGAGGCCCGCGACTCGTCCGCCGCCACCCGCTCCTTCCTCTCCTCCCTCGCGGTGTCCGTCCTGCGCGAGCACGCCGTCACCGGCCGGCGCGCTCTCGTGAGCTGGTCGCTGCGCACCCTGGTCCGGCTCTCCGGCACCACGGGCGCCGCCGACCTGGGACGGCTCGACCGAACCCTGCGCAAGGGGCAGGAACACCTGGTGTTCGAAGCGCTCCGGCCCTGGCTGGAGGCGGGGGCCGACAAGTCGGACTACGAGCTCGTGCTGGCGCTCGCCCGGGCCGTCGGCCGCCGCGCCGAGGGCATGGACGAACTCCAGGAGCTGCTCCGTCAGGCCGTCCGCTACGGCAACACCGCCACCGCCCGAGAGGCGATCCCTCTGTGGCTGCGACCGGTACGCCTGCGCGACGCGCGCGTCGCGCAGGTCCTGGAACGGGACCGCTCCGCCGTCGTCCTCCCCGCCGTCCGGCGGATCGTCACCGCGCGCCGCACCGACCTGCTGGACCGTGTGCTCGGTGCGCCGGTGCCGCCCGGCAGGTTCGCCACGCGCGAGGCCGACCGTACGCTGCCGGTCCACCGCGAGGCCGTCCGCTGGGTGCCCCGGCAGCAGAAGGCCGCCCTGCGCGGACTGGAGAAGGCGGCAGGCGACAGGAAGCTGCCGCTGTGGACCCGGGCGGGGGCCGTCGCCCGGCTGGCGGCGGTACCGGGAGCGGGCGCCGGAGCCCTGCGGAAGTGGGCCGGCTCCCCGGACGTCCTGCTGGCCGAGACCGCGCTCGCCGCCCTCGGCCGTACCGACCGCCCCGCCGAGGCGCTGGACGAACTGCTCGACCACGTCGGCGGGGACAGGGCGCGCGTCGCCGTCTTCGCCGCGAGCCGGGCCTCCCGCCACGTCCGCCCCTCACGCCTCGCCGGCGTCCTCGCCGCACGGACCGCGCCCGGCACCGGCAAGATCACCAGCCGCAAGGAGATGGTGCGGCTCGCCGCCGTCCGGCTGCCGCTGGAACGCGCGGCCGAGGTGGTCGCCGACGCCTACGGCGAGCCGGGCCGGCACCCCGACGTACGGGCCGCGTGCGTCGCCTCCGCCGACGTGCTGCTCGGCAGCGAACGTATCTGGGACATGCTCGCCGACGCCGCCGGGAGCGACACCCCGGCCCTGCGCGGAGCCGTGCTGCGTACCGTCCCCCACCAGCTGCCCGAGTGGCACCGCGCCCGGTTCGCCCGGCTGGTCCAGGAGGTGAGCACCACCGGGGACCCCGAACTGGCCGCCGCCGCCCACCGGGTGCTGGCCCACTGGCTGCCCTGGGCGCACGGCGCGAGCGAGGTGCTCCTCGCCGCCGTCACCGACCTCGACCGCCGGGGCGGCTGGACCGGCGCGGCGGACGCCCTCGTCGACGGGGCGGCGGTCACCCCGGCGGGGGCCGACGCCCTGAACCGGACGCTCACCCTGCTGGCCACCGACGACACCGCGGACGACGCGGGCGCCGACCGCGACCGGCCGGGCCGCCAGCGCCTCGTCCACCTGGTGCGGGCGCTCACCGGCGGGCACACGGGCCCGACCGGGACGAAACGCGCCGTGCTCCTCGGCGCGGCGGACCGCCTCGCCGTGCACCGCGACACCGTCCCGCAGGCCGCCGCCCTCCTGGTCCGCGCCGTCGACCCGTACGCCACCGACGCAGACGTCCTGCACACCGACCTCGTCCGGCTCGCCGCCCTGCACGACGGCCGCCCCGCACTGGCCGCCAGGACCGCCCGTACCTTCCTCGGCCACCTCGTGGCGGCGCGACGGCACGGGGGCACGGACCCCGACGTCCTCCTCACGGTGGCGGGCCGGCTCACCGCGACCGGCGGCGACCCCGCGCAGGGGCTGCTCGCCGTCGCGCTCACGGTGGCCGGCGGCCGGAGCACGGAGTGGACCGCGCCCTGGCGCACCCAGCTGCGGATGCTGCGCCAGCATCCGGCGGCGGACGTCCGTGACGCCGCGTACGAGGAGTGGACCGCGCCGGAGTGAACCCCGGCGCGCGCACGGCGGCGAGCCGGGGGTGTGGCCGGCGCGTGGGCCTCAGCGCCCGCGCGCCGCCATGCGGGCCTTGCGCGCCGCGAGCTTCTCGTCGAACTTCGACGCCTCGCTGTCCAGGCCGCCCATGTACAGACCGAGCTCCTCCTGCGCCTGGAGCCCCTCCGGGCCGAGCCCGTCGATGTCCATGACCTTCAGGTAGCGCAGCACGGGCTGGATCACGTCGTCGTGGTGGATGCGCATGTTGTAGATCTCGCCGATCGCCATCTGCGCGGCGGCCCGCTCGAAGCCGGGCATGCCGTGTCCGGGCATCCGGAAGTTGACGACCACGTCACGGACGGCCTGCATGGTGAGGTCCGGGGCCAGCTCGAAGGCGGCGCCCAGGAGGTTCCGGTAGAAGACCATGTGCAGGTTCTCGTCGGTGGCGATGCGCGCGAGCATCCGGTCACAGACCGGGTCGCCCGACTGGTGGCCCGTGTTGCGGTGCGAGACGCGGGTGGCCAGCTCCTGGAAGGCGACGTACGCGACGGAGTGCAGCATCGAGTGCCGGTTGTCGGACTCGAAGCCCTCCGCCATGTGCGCCATGCGGAACTGCTCCAGCTTGTCCGGGTCGACGGCGCGCGAGGTCAGGAGGTAGTCGCGCATCACGATGCCGTGGCGGCCCTCCTCGGCCGTCCAGCGGTGCACCCAGGTGCCCCAGGCGCCGTCGCGGCCGAAGAGCGAGGCGATCTCGTGGTGGTAGCTGGGCAGGTTGTCCTCGGTCAGCAGGTTCACCACGAGAGCGATCTTGCCGATGTCGGTGACCTTGGACTGGTCGGGGGCCCACGCCTCGCCGTCGTCGAAGACGCCCGGGAAGTTCCGGCCGTCGGAGAACGGGACGTACTCGTGGGGCATCCAGTCCTTGGCGACCTTGAGATGGCGGTTGAGTTCCTTCTCCACCACCTCTTCCAGCGCGTACAGCAGCTGGGCGTCCGTCCACGCCTTCGAACTGCCGAGGTGGGGAGAGGTGATCGTCACGGGTGCTCCTGGGGACGGGAGATTTACCTACGGCTTCGTAGGTTACGTGTCCGTAGGTTAAGCGCAGGTAAGCCCTCAGCCAAGCCTGACCGGTGGCGGAACCGTTCTCCGGGGCATCCCGGACGGGTTCCGGAGACGGCCGGCCGGGGCGGCACGGCGCCGCGGGGGGACGGCCCGGGCCGTACTCCCGCTCAGTGATTGTCGCCCAGGAACTCCGCCAGCTCCCGGTCGAGGTCCAGGAACCGGTGCTCGTCGCCCACGGGCACCAACTCCTGTACGCGCCTGAGGAATCGGCGCAGCTCCGAGGTGCGGACGTGCACCATCGCGATGCCCTCGGCGGCATGGAACTCGAGCGCGGTCCGCTCCTGGCCGAAGGGCCGCACCCGTACGTCCCCGAGGCCGGCGGGCGCGTCCACGCCCTGGGCCAGCAGCTCCCGGGAGAACTCCCACGAGACGTCCGTGCCCTCCAGCGTGGCCCTGGCCGGGAACGCGATCCGGACCGCGAACGGATGGGCGCGGTCGTACCGCAGGGTGGCGGCCAGCGTCGCCATCCGTGGAACGGACGCGACCATGCGGGCCTGTACGGGCTGCTCGATAAGGCTGGACAAGACCTGCTCCCTCGCACGGCTGGACGAACGGGCTCCGGCACTGGAGTAGACGACGGAACACCGCGATCCGCGCACCGACCCGGGGCGTGAGCTGTGTCACCGCCGAAACCCCCGGGACTGATCATCTGCCCGGGAAGTGCCCGTCCACCCGTGCGTCCAGCCCGTACGCGGACGGCGCGACCCACGGCGGCGGGCCGCACGGCCCGGCCGCCAACCGGACAGGGCCCGTTAACGACCCATCGGCGGAGAGTCGGGACATCGCGGTACGCCCCGGGCGGAAAGCCCCGCCGGACAGGGGCTGACGCACCGCCCCGGGATCAGCACACGTCGAGCAACCCGTGCTCCCGCACGACCTCCAGCGACAGGGTGCGGTAGCCGACCGTCTGGAAGAGCACGGTCAGACTCCGGTCCTCCTCGCTCATCACCGAACCCTCACCCCAGTGCTGATGCCGGACCCGGGTGCCGGGGTGGAAGGGGTGGCCGCCTCCGGCCGCCTCCTCGGCGGCCGGGGCGGGTATCTGCCCGCCCGTACCGGCCAGGATGGCCGGACCGGGCGCCACGCCCTCCCGGGACAGTTCGGCCGCCCCGCACAGGTCGCAGGAGCCGCACTCCTCGGACTCGCCCCGGACCTGTCCGAAGTAGCCGAGGAGGAAGCGGCGCCGGCAGCCGGTGGTCTCCGCGTAGCCACGCATCATGTCCACCCGGGAGCGTTCGAGCTGCTGGTGGGCGTCGCCCAGTTCGACCGCCCGCTGCGCCGCGTGGGCCGGGTCGATGCCCGGGGCAGGCTCCACGTCGCCCCGCACGGTGGTGCGTACCGCGTCGACCTGCTCCAGGAGGTTGACGACCGCCGTCAGCCGGCTCGCCGTCAGGTGCGTCTCGTCCCGCAGGTCGCCGGGGTGCACGGGACCGTCGTGCTCCGCCAGCGTGCGCGCCACCTGGGTGACGGTGTCCGGGTCGGGGCGGCCCGCCGAGAAGAAGCGCTGCAGGCCGAGATCCTGCGGCCGGTACGCGAGGATCGCCCGGGACTGCTCGCCGTCCCGTCCGGCCCTGCCTATCTCCTGGTAGTAGGCGTCCAGGGACCCGGGGACGGACGCGTGGAGCACGAAGCGCACGTCCGGCTTGTCGATACCCATCCCGAACGCGGACGTCGCCACCACCACGTCCAGCGAACCCGCCAGGAAGCGGTCGTGCACGTCGCCACGCTCCTGCGCGGGAAGTCCCGCGTGGTAGGCCGCCGCGTCCAGCCCCAGCAGGCTCAGCTCGTTCGCGTACTTCTCGGCCTCGCGCCGCGTCGCCGCGTACACCAGCCCCGGCTTGGGCTCCGCCGCGGCACGCTCGACCACCGCCCGCTCCTTGACCGCCGCGTCCCGGAACGGGATCACCTCCAGATGGATGTTCGGACGGTCGAAGCCGGTGACGACCTCCCGCACGTCCCGCATCCCCAGGTGCGCGACGATGTCGGCCCGCACGGGGGCGGCGGCGCTCGCCGTCAGAGCGAGCACCGGAGGACGCCCGATCCGCCGGAGCACCTGGCCGAGCCTCAGGTATTCGGGCCGGAAGTCGTGGCCCCAGGAGGACACGCACTGCGCCTCGTCCACCACGAACAGCGCCGGCTCGGCGGCCGCGAGCTGCTCGACCACCTCGTCCTTCGCCAGCTGCTCCGGGGCGAGGAAGAGGAAGTCGACGTCCCCCGCGCTGATCCTGTCCCACACCGCGGCGTTCTCGTCCCCGGTCTGCGTCGAGTTCACCGCCGCCGCATCCGTCCCCGTGCGGCGCAGCAGCCCCTGGACCTGGTCGCGCTGGAGCGCGATCAGCGGCGACACCACGACGGTCGGACCCGGGAGCAGCACCCCCGGAACCTGGTAGACGGCCGACTTCCCGGCGCCCGTGGGCATCACCACCAGCGTGTCGCGCCGCTCCATCACCGCTTCCATCGCCGTCGTCTGCTCCGGCCGCAGCCGCTCCCAGCCGAACACATCCCGCGCGACGTCCTGAAGACGTCGCGAAGAAGCAGTCACCATGACACTCCTCGACAGCGAACCGGGGCGAAACCCGCGAACCGGGAGCCCTCGTGGCGCTCCTCGTACCCCCGTTGACGCGCGGTAGTGCACGCGGAGGCGGCGTGCCTTTCGTCCCGGACCGCCGTCGCCCGGTCCGGGCGCTCACCCGGGCGCGAAGCCCCCGACGGACGAAGCCCGGCGAACACGCCCTAAGCTCGGCCGTCATGACGACGTTCACCGTGCCCGCCGACGCCGCCGGGGCGCGGGCCGTCCAGGACCGCCTGCGTGACCGGGTGGTGACCGAGGACTCCGGACCGGCCCCCGGATCGGGCCACGTCACCGGAGTGGACGTCGCCTACGACGACGAGCGGGACCTCGTCGTCGCGGCGGCCGTGGTGCTGGACGCCGCCACCCTCGACGTGGTCGCCGAGACCACCGCCGTGGGCCGGGTCACCTTCCCGTACGTCCCCGGGCTGCTGGCCTTCCGGGAGATTCCCACGGTGCTCGCCGCGCTGGAGTCGCTGACGGCCGACCCGGGCCTCGTCGTCTGCGACGGATACGGGCTGGCTCACCCCCGCCGCTTCGGGCTCGCCAGCCATCTCGGGGTGCTGACCGGACTCCCCGTCATCGGCGTCGCCAAGAACCCCTTCACCTTCGCGTACGAACCGCCCGGCCCGAAGCGCGGCGACTCCTCCCCGCTGCTGGACGGTACGGAGGAGGTCGGCCGGGCCCTGCGCACCCGGGACGACACCAAACCGGTCTTCGTCTCCATCGGCCACCGCACCACGCTGGACATCGCCTGCGCCCACACCCTGGCGCTGACCCGGGGGTTCCGCCAGCCCGAGACCACCCGCAGGGCCGACGCGCTCTGCCGGCGCGCACTGCGCGAGGCGGTGGGCTGAAGCGGGCCCCCCGGAGCGCCCTCCCGGCCGCTCAGCGCCGGGCCGCCACCCGGAAGCCCAGCCCCGAGGCCCGCAGCCGTTCCAGCAGGGCATCGCCCATCGCCACCGCCGTCGTCACCTGGCCCGCGGTCTCCGGCAGATCGTCCAGGGCGAGGCAGAGAGCGGCCTCGCCCAGCATCCGCGCCGTCTCGTCGTATCCCGGGTCGCCGCCCGAGACCTCGGTGAAGACCCGCCGGCCGCCCCCCTCCCCGACGAACCGGACGGTGAACCTGCTCCGGCTGCGGCGCTCCTCGTCCGGTCCCTCGCCGGCCTGGTAACGGTCTGTCAGCCAGTCTCGTACGAAACGGAGTTGTGCTGCGGCCACCAAGGACACCAGGCCCGCCGTGCCGCCCAGCGCGACCGGCAGGTGCTTCACCGAGGCGAAGTGGCGGTAGCGGAAGTCGGGGCCGTAGCGCTCCAGCGCACGCGCCGAACGGCCCACGATCTGCGGGTCCACGGTCGGCAGGGGCAGAGCCCAGGTACCGGTCTCCCCGCTGAAGTGCGGGGCCCCCAGCGGGGTCCTGACGCGACGGCCGGTGAGCCGGGGCTCGCGCTCCCGGCGTTCCCGGGCGGCGGCCAGCATCTGCGGGCCCCGGCCCATCGCGTTCACCGCGGAGGCGAACGTACCGCCGGAGAAAACCGCGTGGGCGCGGACGAAGGCGTCGACCGTCAGCGGCACGCCCTCGGGCAACTGCCGGACGGTGAAGTACGCGCCGAGGTCGTGGGGCACCGAGTCGAAGCCGCACGCGTGCACCAGGCGCGCCCCGGATTCCCGGGCGGGCCCGTCGTGGTCGAGCCAGGTCCGGTCGATGAACTCGGCCTCACCGGTGAGGTCCAGGTAGTCCGTACCGGCCCGGGCGCAGGCCCCGACGAGCGCGTTCCCGTAACGGAGGTAGGGCCCGACCGTGGTGGCCACCACCCGTGCGGACAGGGCGAGTTCGCGCAGTGTGGTGGGATCGTCGGCGTCCGCGACGAGCAGTGCGGGTTCCGGGCCCTTCACGGCGAGGCCGCCGCGCAGCCGCTCCAGCTTCTCGCGGCTGCGCCCGGCCAGCGCCCAGCGCAGACCGTCGGGGGCGTGCGCCGCGAGATACGCGGCGGTCAGCGTGCCGACGAAGCCGGTGGCGCCGTACAGGACGACGTCGTAGGGGCGTTCCGATCCGTGGTGCCTTTTCATGCGTGCCTCCGCTGGGGCCGGCTCCGGGTGGGTGGCAGTCGAGGGTAGACCCGCGACCGGTGGCCGGTGAACCACTCCGGTCGCCCGCCGCGGGCCTCGGGCCGGCGGGTGACGCGTGGCACTCGGGGCGGAACGGCGTGTGACGGTGCACCATGGGAGTGGAAGAAACTAAGCGGTCGCTCGGCCAAAAGTCTTGTGCGAGGCGGCGGTCGTTCTTAGCATCGTCGATGTTACATCGGTTGTGTCACACCGCTGGGGGCTTGATGACCGCGTCGGGGAACGGCCCCCTCTCGGGAGTGCGCGTGGTCGAACTGGCGGGCATCGGCCCCGGCCCGTTCGCCGCGATGCTTCTCGCCGACCTCGGCGCCGACGTCGTCCGGGTGGACCGGCCGGGCGGGGAGGTGCTCGCCATCGACCCGGCCCGCGACCTGACCAACCGCAACAAACGCTCCGTCCTGCTCGACCTCAAGACCGAAGCGGGCACCTCGGCCGTCCTCGCCCTCGCCGGACGCGCCGACATCCTCATCGAGGGGTACCGCCCCGGGGTCGCCGAACGGCTCGGAGTGGGCCCCGACGCCTGCCTCGGCCGCAACCCCCGGCTCGTCTACGGGCGGATGACCGGCTGGGGCCAGGAAGGCCCGCTCGCCCAGCACGCCGGGCACGACATCTCCTATCTCGCGCCCACCGGCACCCTTTCCATGATCGGCCGCCCCGGCGAACCCCCGGCCGTCCCGGCCAACCTGCTCGGCGACTACGCGGGCGGCTCCCTCTACCTCGTGGTCGGCGTACTCGCCGCCCTCCAGCACGCCCGTACCCCCGGCGGGAGCGGCCAGGTCGTGGACGCGGCGATCGTCGACGGCGCCGCCCACCTCGCCACCATGATCCACGGCATGCTGGCGGCCGGTGCCTGGCAGGACCGGCGCGGCGCCAACCTCCTCGACGGCGGCTGCCCCTTCTACGGCACGTACGCGACCTCCGACGGCGAGGCCATGGCGGTCGGCCCGCTGGAACAGCGGTTCTACGACGAGTTCACGGCGCGCCTCGGTATCGCCGACGAGCTGCCCGACCGCGCGGACCTCGCCCGCTGGGAGGAGCTGCGCACCGCGGTCGCGGACCGGTTCCGTACCCGCACCCGCGCCGAGTGGACCGAGGTGTTCGAGGGCACCGACGCCTGCGTCGCCCCGGTCCTCTCCCTCCGCGAGGCGCCCGCCCACCCGCATCTCGCCGCCCGCGCCACCTTCGTGGAGCACGCCGGGATCACCCAGCCCGCCCCCGCCCCGCGCTTCTCCGCCACCCCCACCGCCGTACGGAGCGCCCCCGCCCTGCCCGGCAGCGGCGCCGCGTCGGTGGCGGCGGAGTGGGACGTGCCGGAACTGCTCGGGGGCGGGGACGCGGCGGAATCACCCGGGTGCCGGGACGAGCCGGAGCCGGCCGGTAAACCGCCGGAGGGGGCTTCCGGATGAGGGCGAGACCGGTGCACACCATCCGACACCCACCCCAGGAGGCCCGGTGAAACGGCAGATCTTCGCCGCAGAGCACGACGTGTTCCGCGAGACCGTGCGTACCTTCCTCGCCAAGGAGGTGCTCCCGCACTACGAACAGTGGGAGCGGGACGGCATCGTCTCGCGCGAGGCGTGGCGCGCGGCGGGCCGGCAGGGCCTGCTCGGCCTCGCCGTCCCCGAGGAGTTCGGCGGGGGCGGCAACGACGACTTCCGCTACAGCGCCGTACTGGCCGAGGAGTTCACCCGGGCGGGCGTCAGCGGCCTCGCGCTCGGCCTGCACAACGACATAGTCGGGCCCTACCTCACCGGCCTCTCCACCCCCGAGCAGAAGCGGCGCTGGCTGCCGGGCTTCTGCTCCGGCGAGACCATCACCGCCATCGCCATGACCGAACCCGGGGCGGGCTCCGACCTCCAGGGCATCCGGACGACCGCCGAGGACCGGGGCGACCACTGGCTGCTCAACGGGTCCAAGACCTTCATCTCCAACGGCATCCTCGCCGACCTGGTGGTCGTCGTCGCCCGTACGTCACCGGAAGGCGGGGCCAAGGGGCTCTCGCTGCTCGTGGTCGAACGTGGCGCGGCGGGCTTCGAACGCGGCCGCAACCTCGACAAGATCGGCCAGAAATCCCAGGACACCGCCGAACTCTTCTTCCACGACGTCCGGGTCCCCAAGGAGAACCTCCTCGGCGAACTCCACGGCGGTTTCCTCCACTTGATGACCAATCTGGCCCAGGAGCGGATGGGTATCGCGGTCGCCGGCATCGCCGCCGCCGAACACCTGCTGGAGATCACCACCCGGTACGTCAAGGAGCGCGAGGCCTTCGGCCGGCCGCTGGCAAAGCTCCAGCACGTCCGCTTCGAGATCGCCGAGATGGCCACCGAGTGCGCCGTCACCCGCACCTTCCTCGACCGGTGCATCGCCGAGCACGCGGAGGGCACGCTCGACGCGGTGCACGCCTCGATGGCCAAGTGGTGGGCGACCGAACTCCAGAAGCGGGTGGCCGACCGCTGCCTCCAACTGCACGGCGGATACGGCTACATGGCGGAGTTCCCGGTCGCCCGGGCCTTCACCGACGGACGCATCCAGACGATCTACGGCGGGACGACCGAGATCATGAAGGAGATCATCGGCCGCTCCCTGCTGTCCTGAGCGCCGCTCGCGCCCGAGCCGAGTGCCGCACGCACGCCGAGAACCCGTAAGCCCGCCCCCCGAAAGGCTGTTGTCTTGAGTACCGAAGCGTTCGTCTACGACGCGATCCGCACCCCGCGCGGTCGCGGCAAGGCCAATGGGGCCCTGCACGGCACCAAGCCGATCGACCTGGTCGTCGGCCTCATCCACGAGATCCGCGCCCGCTTCCCCGGCCTCGACCCGGCGGCCATCGACGACGTCGTCCTCGGTGTCGTCAGCCCGCTCGGCGACCAGGGATCCGACATCGCGCGGATCGCGGCCATCGCGGCGGGACTCCCGGACTCCGTCGCCGGCGTCCAGGAGAACCGCTTCTGCGCCTCCGGCCTCGAAGCCGTCAACCTCGCGGCCGCCAAGGTCCGTTCGGGCTGGGAGGACCTCGTCCTCGCCGGTGGCGTCGAGTCCATGTCGCGCGTCCCCATGGGTTCGGACGGCGGTGCCTGGGCGATGGACCCGATGACCAGCTTCGAGACCGGCTTCGCCCCACAGGGGATCGGTGCCGACCTCATCGCCACCGTCGAGGGCTTCTCCCGCCGTGACGTCGACGAGTACGCCGCCCTCTCCCAGGAACGCGCCGCCGAGGCGTGGAAGGAGGGCCGCTTCGCCCGCTCGGTGGTCCCCGTCAAGGACCGCAACGGCCTCGTCGTCCTCGACCACGACGAGCACATGCGCCCCGGCACCACCGCCGACTCGCTCGCCTCCCTCAAGCCCTCCTTCGCCGCCATCGGCGAGATGGGCGGCTTCGACGCGGTGGCCCTGCAGAAGTACCACTGGGTCGAGAGGATCGACCACGTCCACCACGCCGGCAACTCCTCCGGGATCGTGGACGGCGCCGCACTCGTCGCGATCGGCTCGAAGGAGGTCGGCGAGCGCTACGGCCTCACCCCGCGGGCCCGGATCGTCTCCGCCGCCGTCTCCGGCTCCGAGCCCACCATCATGCTGACCGGCCCCGCCCCCGCCTCCCGCAAGGCGCTCGCCAAGGCCGGACTCACCATCGACGACATCGACCTGGTCGAGATCAACGAAGCCTTCGCCGGAGTGGTGCTGCGCTTCGTCCGGGACATGGGCATCGGCCTCGACAAGGTCAACGTCAACGGCGGAGCCATCGCGCTCGGCCACCCCCTCGGCGCCACCGGCGCGATGATCCTCGGCACCGTCGTCGACGAACTCGAGCGGCGCGACCTGCGGTACGGACTCGTCACCCTCTGCGTGGGCGGCGGCATGGGCGTCGCCACCGTCGTCGAACGCGTCTGACCGGCCCCGCCCTCCCGCCACGCCCGCTGCCTACGGAGAAGAACCCATGACCGAGAGCACCACCATCCGCTGGGAAGAGGACGGGACCGGCGTCGTCACCCTCGTTCTCGACGACCCGGACCAGTCCGCCAACACGATGAACCAGGCCTTCACCCGGTCCCTCGCGGCGATCGCCGACCGCGCCGAGGCCGAGAAGGAGAACATCCGCGGCATCGTCGTCACCTCCGCGAAGAAGACCTTCTTCGCCGGGGGAGACCTCAAGGAAATGATCAAGGCCCGGCCCGAGGACGCCCAAGCCGTCTTCGACACCGGGATGGCCATCAAGCGCTCCCTGCGCCGCATCGAGACCCTCGGCATCCCCGTCGTCGCCGCCATCAACGGCACGGCACTCGGCGGCGGTTACGAGATCGCGCTCGCCTGCCACCACCGGATCGCACTCGACGCGCCCGGCTCCCGCATCGGCCTCCCCGAGGTCACCCTCGGCCTGCTCCCGGCGGGCGGCGGTGTCACGCGAACCGTACGCCTCATGGGCATCGCCGACGCGCTGCTGAAGGTGCTGCTCCAGGGCACCCGTTACACCCCGGCCCGCGCCCTCGAGAACGGCCTCGTCCACGAAGTGGCCACCACCCGCGAGGAGATGCTGGACAAGGCCCGCGCCTTCATCGACGCGCACCCCGAGTCCCAGCAGCCCTGGGACGTGAAGGGCTACCGCATCCCCGGCGGCACCCCGTCCAACCCCCGGTTCGCCGCCAACCTCCCCGCCTTCCCCGCCAACCTCAAGAAGCAGCTCGCCGGGGCCCCGATGCCCGCGCCCCGCAACATCCTGGCGGCGGCCGTCGAAGGCTCGCAGGTCGACTTCGAGACCGCGCAGACCATCGAGGCCCGCTACTTCACCGAACTGGTCACCGGCCAGGTCGCCAAGAACATGATCCAGGCGTTCTTCTTCGACCTCCAGGCCGTCAACTCCGGTGCCAGCAGGCCCGAAGGTGTCGAACGCCGTACCGTCCGCAAGGTCGCCGTGCTCGGCGCCGGCATGATGGGCGCCGGCATCGCGTACTCCTGTGCCCGCGCCGGCATCGAGGTCGTCCTCAAGGACGTCAGCGCCGAGGCCGCCGCGAAGGGCAAGGCCTACAGCGAGAAGCTGCTCGCCAAGGCGGTCTCCCGGGGACGCACCACCGAGGCCGCCCGCGACGAGCTGCTCGCCCGCATCACCCCGACCGGCGACCCCGCCGACCTCGCCGGCTGCGACGCCGTCATCGAGGCCGTCTTCGAGGACACCTCTCTCAAGCACAAGGTGTTCCAGGAGATCCAGGACGTCGTCGCCCCCGACGCGCTGCTCTGCTCCAACACCTCCACGCTGCCCATCACCGTCCTCGCGGAAGGTGTCACCCGCCCCGCCGACTTCGTCGGACTGCACTTCTTCTCACCGGTCGACAAGATGCCGCTGGTCGAGATCATCAAGGGCGAGGCCACCGGCGACGAGGCCCTGGCCCGCGCCTTCGACCTGGTCCGCCAGATCTCGAAGACTCCGATCGTGGTCAACGACTCGCGCGGGTTCTTCACCTCCCGCGTCATCGGCCACTTCATCAACGAGGGTGTCGCGATGGTCGGCGAGGGCATCGAGCCCGCCTCCGTCGAGCAGGCCGCCGCTCAGGCCGGCTACCCCGCCAAGGTCCTCTCCCTGATGGACGAGCTGACGCTCACCCTGCCCCGCAAGATCCGCAACGAGACCCGGCGCGCCGTCGAGGAGTCCGGCGGCACCTGGACCCCGCACCCCTCGGACGCGGTCGTGGACCGGATGGTCGAGGAGTTCGAACGGCCCGGCCGCAGCGGTGGCGCCGGGTTCTACGAGTACGACGAGTCCGGCCGGCGCGGCGCCCTCTGGCCCGGGCTGCGCGAGCACTTCGGCAAGCCCGGCGCCGCGATCCCGTTCGAGGACATGAAGGAGCGGATGCTCTTCTCCGAGGCCCTGGACAGCGTCCGGTGCCTGGACGAGAACGTCCTCGTCTCCGTCGCCGACGCCAACATCGGCTCCATCATGGGCATCGGCTTCCCGCCGTGGACCGGCGGGGTCCTCAGCTACGTCAACGGCTACGAGGGCGGCCTGCCCGGCTTCGTGGCCCGCGCCCGCGAGCTCGCCGAACGGTACGGGGCCCGCTTCCTGCCGCCCGCCCGCCTGGTGGAGATGGCCGACCGGGGCGAGACCTTCCACGACTGAGCCCGCCGCCCCCGGAAGGCGGTCCGCCCCGCGGCGGACCGCCTTCCGGGCGTACGGCCCGGTGTACGGCCTTCCGTACCGGACCGCTGTGCGGAAGGCCGTACCGTCAGGGCGCCTGGAACGCGGCGCGCAGCTCGGCCGTCAGCGACCGCTGGAACGCGGTCACCAGGGCCTGCATCACCAGCGGCCGCATGTGCGCCGAGAGCGACTTCATCGCGGCCACGTGCTCCGGGTCCGCCTCCCGTTCCCGGTACGGGCTCCACACCTCGTCCCGGAAGAGCCGGGTCAACTCGGCGGCCGCCGACCGGGTGTGCTCCATCAGGACCGTGCGCGCCCGGAGGATCGTCTCGTGCGCGATCGGTACGTCCAGCAGCTCCACCCCCAGCCGGAGCAGCCCCGGATCGACCCGGTGGACCCCCTCGGGCGACGCGGAGTCCCCTTCGGACCCGTCCAGCAGTACCCCCATCGCCGCCAGCCGGTCGAGATCCTCGCCGGCGAGCGGCCGGCCCGCCCGCCGCTCCAGCTCCGCCCCGGTCATCTCCTCGACCACGTCCGGCGCCCAGGACGCCACCAGTGCCCGGTGGATCGCCAGATCGTGGGCGCTCAGATCCTCCGGCAACTGCTCCAGATACCGTTCGATCGCGGCCAGCGTCATGCCCTGGCGCTGGAGCTCCTCGATCAGCGCCAGCCGCGACAGATGGCCGTGCCCGTAGTGCCCGACCCGGCGCGGCCCGATCACCGGAGGCGGCAACAGCCCCCGCGTGCTGTAGAAACGCACGGTGCGCACGGTCACCCCGGCGCGGGCCGCCAGCTCGTCGACGGTGAGCGTCGGCTCCTCGGGCGCGGTCGCCATGTCTGCTCCTCGATGCCCGGAGGTGGCCGGAGATGGCCGGATCGGTCCCGATCACCCCGGTGCGGCGATCGCGTGCAACAGTATTGCTGTCTCACCACTGTGGTGAAACCCTCACCGGCAGCGAAATGGGGCCCGGCCCCTTGTTTTCGACCGCCCCGTACACCAGCGGACAGGGCCTTCACGGCCACGGAGCACGTGCTCCTCAGGGAGCTTTCGGACCTGACTATGAACGTGCACAGCGATGCGTGCGTGCACCGCTTCGATCCGGGCGAGGCGGCGCGACTTGTTCACGTGGTGTGGCCGTGGTGGTCCACAAGAGCGGCGAGGAGCCGGGTCAACTGCTCGCGTTCCGGCGGGGTCAGTGGCGCGAGTACCTCGTTCTCCACCTCGGTGAGTACTTTGTCCAGCTTCAGCAGGTGCCGGTGCCCCTGCTTGGTGACAGCGATGATGTTCTGCCGCCGATCGGCAGGGTTGGCCGAGCGTTCCGCCAGTCCGCGATCGGCCAGCTCGCCGATCACCGCGACCATGTCGCTGCGGTGGATCCCCGTGCGGCGACTCAGCTCCGCCTGACTGGCGGGCCCGAACTCGTCCAGCGTGGCGAGCACCGCGTAGTGCCACTTGCGGGCGCCCGCGCGCGCCAGCTCTTCGTTCGCCAGGCGATCCGACTGGATCGCGGCCAGCGACAGGAGCCGGGTCCCCAGATTCCGCAGCCGCGTGGCAGTGGCCAGGCGGTCGGTCGGGCTCGCCGCATCGGGCGTGCTGTTGCTCATGCCGCGATCATACGTTGCGTTAGTCTCACTAACGAATTATCGTCAACGGCGAGAGGAACGTTAGTGTGACGAACGATGCGGTGTGTCGAACGTTGATCGTCCGAGCGTTCGGGCACCGGATGAAGCTCCTGGAGTTGAGACCATGATCAAGCCATTCCGCATCGACATTCCCCAGGCCGACCTCGACGACCTGAACGACCGCCTCTCCCGCACCCGTTGGCCCAACGAGGTCGCCGACGCCGGGTGGGACTACGGCTTCCCGCTGGCGCGGCTCAAGGAGCTGGCCGAATACTGGCGCACCGGCTACGACTGGCGGGAGCACGAGGACAAGCTCAACGAGCTCTCGCACTTCACCACTGAGATCGACGGCCAGAACATCCATTTCGTCCACGTCCGGTCTTCGCGACCGGACGCGCTCGCGCTGATCCTCACCCACGGCTGGCCCGGTTCGTTCCTGGAGTTCCTCGATGTGATCGAACCGCTGTCGCGCGACTTCCACCTGGTGATTCCGTCCATCCCGGGTTACGGCTTCTCCGGGCCGACCCGCGAACGGGGCTGGGACATGGTCCGGATCGCGCGGGCCTGGGCCGAGCTGATGCGCCGTCTCGGGTACGAGCGTTATGGCGCGCAGGGCGGCGACTTCGGCTCGGGCATCTCGACGGCGCTCGGCGGAGTGGCACCCGAGCAGGTCGTCGGAGTGCACGTCAACTACCTGCCGACCCGGCCGGTCCCGGACGCCGGCATCGAGCTGTCCGCAACGGATGAAGTGCGGCTGGACAGGATCCGGCAGTTGATGGCGAATCGTCCGCCGTACCAGGCCCTGCAGGCCACCACCCCGCAGACCATCGGCTACGCACTGACCGACTCGCCCGTCGGCCAGCTGGCCTGGATCGCCGAGCGCTTCGCGCAGTGGACGGACCCTGGCTCCCGGATCAGTGACGAGCGGATACTCACCGATGTCTCGCTGTACTGGCTGACCGCCACCGCGGCCTCCTCGGCGCGGCTGCACAGAGATGCTCCGCGGCACGTCGAGCCGTGCCCGGTGCCGGTTGGCGTGGCGGTGTTCGCGCACGACATCACGCAGTCGGTGCGACCGCTGGCCGAGCGGCTGTACGACATCAGCCACTGGTCGGAGTTCGAGCGGGGCGGCCACTTCGCCGCGATGGAGGTGCCGGAGCTACTCGCCGGGGACGTCCGGGACTTCTTCCTCAACCACATCGAGTACGACCACCTGAGCGCCACCCGGCAGACCGCACTCTGACGACGCACCCCCGGACGCGCCGCCGACGGCGCACTCCCGGGAGCTTCGCGGCCGACAGGCCGCTCGCCTCCAGCCACCTGGCAGGCTCGGCAGCAGCCGAGTGGCTGGAGGCGGTGGGACGGTCATCGGCGATCGGTGAACCAGCCCCCGCACGTGGTGTGTCGGCCGAACTTCATCCGCCCGGATGATCCGCACCCTCCGGTCCTGGCGGGAGGTGGAATCCTGGCCTACCGCTCCGGAGGGGCGGCGGGACCGTTGAGCGCCTCGACGACCTGGTCGTAGTCGCCGCGGGCCTCGCCGTAACGCAGGAACTTCACGCGCTCGACCTGGATCTCCCTGGCGTCGGGCTGCGCCTCGATCAGGCCGATGACCTCCGCGACGTACTCGTCCAGGGGCATGGCGTGCTCGTCGTCCTCCTGCCCGGGCAGCAGCGCGGTCCGTACGGCCGGCGGTTCGAGCTCCACGATCCGCACCGACGTGTCGGCGAGCTGCAGCCGGACGGACTCACTGAGCATGTGGATCGCGGCCTTCGTCGCGTTGTAGCTCGGCGTGACCTTCAGAGGGGTGAACGCCAGGCCGGAGGAGACCGTCATGATCGTGGCGTCCGGCTGCGCCTGGAGATGCTCGACGAAGGCGGCGATGAGGCGGATCGGCCCGAGCAGGTTCGTCGTCACCGTGGACTCGGCGGAGGCGAGGAACGCCGCCGGATCGTGCCAGTCCTCGACCTTCATGACACCGGCCATGGTCACGAGGACGTTGAGATCCGGGTGATCGGCCAGGACCTGCTTCGCGGCGGAGGCGATGCTCGCCGCGTCCGCGGTGTCGATCCTCACGGTGCCGATGCCGGGGTGCTCGGCCGCGATCCTCTCCAGCAGCTCGGCACGCCGGCCGCCGACGACGACGGTGTTCCCCCTGGCCTTCAGCTCGAGGGCGAGCGCGAGCCCGATGCCGCTGGTGGAGCCGGGGATGAAGATGGTGTTTCCGGAGATGTTCATGGACCCATGGTCGTCGGTCCGCCGCGTCGGGTGCAGAGACCGCTTGTCGGGGGATCGGCGATCCCTGGCTACGCCGACGGCACCGGACGACAATGGGGTGCATGGACCGTGCAGCACTGGCCGACTTCCTCCGTCATCGCCGGGAGGCGCTCCGGCCGGAGGACGTCGCCCTTCCCCCAGGCGCCCGCCGGCGCACTCAGGGCCTGCGGCGTGAGGAGGTCGCATCGCTCGCCGTGATGTCGACCGACTACTACACCCGTCTCGAACAGCAGCGCGGGCCCCAGCCCAGCGCGCACATGCTGGCCTCGCTCGCCCGGGCCCTGCGGCTCACCACCGACGAACGCGACTACCTCTACCGGATCGCGGGACACAACCCACCGACGCCACTGTCGGCCTCACCGCACGTCGCTCCCGCTCTGCTGCGGGTGCTCGACCGGCTGCACGACACTCCGGCGCTCATCCTCACCGACCTGGGCGAGACGCTGGTGCAGAACGCGATGGCCGTCGCCCTGTTCGGGGACGCGTCCCACCACACGGGCCTCGCCCGCAGCGGGATCTACCGCTGGTTCACCGATCCCGCGGAACGTTCGGTGTACCCGGAGGCCGACCGGGACCGGCAGAGCCGCGCCCAGGTCGCGAACCTCCGCGCCGCCCACGGGATGCGCGGCCCGCAGTCACCGGCCGGCAGGCTCGTCCGGGCCCTGGAGAAGGAGAGCGCGGAGTTCGCGGAAGTGTGGGCACGACATGAGGTCGCCCGACGATTCGAAGACCACAAGACGCTCATCCACCCGGAAGTCGGCGCGATCGAACTGGACTGCCAGGCGCTGTTCACCGAGGACCAGTCCCAGACGCTCCTCGTGCTCACCGCTCCACCGCGGACCGAGGGGTACGAGAAGCTCCGACTGCTCGCCGCGCTGGGCCTGAACCGGTTCCCGCCGACGGAGCGCCAGGAGTCCGCTCCGGCACCGGCGAGGCGCGAAGGCTGAACCGCGGATCCGGCCCGGGGCGCTTGTCAGTGGCCGCCACTACGGTGGGTGACATGTCGGGGATCACGTACCTCAAGGGCGATGCCACCGCTCCGCAGGCCAAGGGCGTCAAGCTGATCGTGCACGTCTGCAACGACCTGGGCGGCTGGGGCAAGGGCTTCGTGCTGGCCCTCTCCCGCCGCTGGCCGGAGCCCGAGGCGGCCTACCGCCGCTGGCACCGCGAGCGCGCGGGGAACGACTTCGGCCTCGGCGCGGTCCAGTTCGTCCAGGTGGGCCCGTTCACGTGGGTGGCCAACCTGGTCGGGCAGCGGGGGATACGCAGGGGGAGCGCCGGTGTGCCCGTCCGGTACGAGGCGATCGACGCGGGCCTGGAAGCGGTGGCGGAGCGCGCCGTCGAGCTGGGCGCGTCCGTCCACATGCCGAGGATCGGCTGCGGGCTCGCGGGCGGCACGTGGTCCCGGATCGAACCGCTCATAGAACAGCGGCTGGTGCGCCGCGACGTTCCGGTGACGGTGTACGACTTCGGGTGAGCCGACGGGGTCCGCCCACGCCCCGGCGGTCGCACCGGTGGGCCGTGGCCGCGTTCGTACGATGCCGAGGCCTTGTTCGGTCCGTCCGGATCCCGGGATCCTGTTCGGGCTCGAACGGATGCCAGGTGCGCACGCTCCACTGTTCCAGAGCGTGTGCCCCGGCCTCAGCCCCGACCTCATGCGCTCCGACCTCCTCGAAGACCGGTTCCTAGCCCCTCGGAGACCTCCTTCCCGCAGCCGGGACGGAGGCCGCCGAAGCGCTCGGCGCACCGGTTGACCTGCAGCGACCCGTTGAACCGGGGGAACTGCGGCCGCGCTCGTGGAGTACCGCTCGCTGATCCGACTTGATCCACACGAAAGGCCCAACGTCCCATGGCAACGCTGGGAAAGACCGGCGTAAAGTTCGAACTCAAGTCCGAGGTGCGACGGGCGGTGCTACGCGCCGATCCGACCGAGGTGCCGCGCCTGGTGCTCATCGGAGTCAGCGGGGCCGGCCAGTACGTGATGGCGGGTCTGGGGCTGCTGGGTCTGCTCCTGATCGACAGTTACTTCCTCACCGTCACGGACCGGTCCATATTCGTGCATCGCGGGCCCCGCCTGAAGAACCGGCCCGAGAAACTGGTCCACGTCATTCCCCGCGCCCAGTCCGCCGGTCTGGTCACCCGCGTCAAGCGGGGCAAGACGTGGAACGTCCTGTGCCTGCGGTTTCCCGGCGACAAGAAGCCGACCCGGCTGAACGTCTCGTACTACTCCCGGGACGAGCTGGAGAGATTCCTCAACGACTTCCCCGAGGGGGCCGCACGCGGGTAGCGGGTAGCGGGTAGCGCGTGGTGCGTTGAACGGGGTGTGCGGCGCGGGCCGTCCGGCAGGGCCCCGGAAGGGCCCGCCCGCCTCGATGGACACGGAGCATGGATACGGAGCGACGGGCCATGTCTCCCCGTAGCACCGCCGGTTAAGGTGGCGGCCGGTGGCAGCGACACGGGGAGAGCTCATGACGGTACCGGCCGGCGACGAGGCGCTGACGGCGCGGGCGCTCGAAAAGGCCCCGCCCTCCGACGCGTTGAGCGAGCAGATCCTCGACGCCGCCCGCGAGCAGTTCATGACCTTCGGGCTGCGCCGCTCCACCGTCGACGACGTGGCCCGACGGGCCAAGGTCTCCCGGGTCACGGTGTACCGGCGCATCGGCAACAAGGAGGCACTGGTCTCCGCCTGTCTGTTGCGCGAGTACCGACGTTTCGTGGGCGAGGTGGACGAGGCGGTGGCCGCACTTCCTTCGGTGGAGGAGCGGCTGGTCGCCGGGTTCGTGGCGGTGCTCCGGCATGTCCGTGAACACCCTCTCATCGGTGGGCTGCTGAAGCTCGAGCCGGAGGTCATGCTGCCCTTTCTCACGGTGGACAGCGGTCCCGCGTTCCTCGCCATGCGCGACTTCCTGACCGACCGCCTCCATCAGGCGCAGCAGCTGGAGGGCCGGCCGGAGACGGACTCGGCGCCGGTCGCCGAAGTGATGGTGCGCATCACCGTCTCCTTCCTCCTCAACCCGCTGAGCTGCTTCGAGCTCGACGACGACGAGCAGGTGGCGGCCTTCGCCCGCCGCTGCCTCGTCCCCCTCCTCGCGGCCGCGTGAGGCCCTGGGGTGTCTCGTCCGGGTCACCAGGCTTCGTACCCGGAATCCTGACTCGGGTGATCATGCTCGGTCTTGGAATCTCTCGTCCGGATCGTGCCGGGCTCGCGGGGTCCTGTGTCACCCGAGGACACGATGGCGAAGAACTCCGCCGTGCCCGTCCTCAGCCGGACTCCCGCACTTTTGCAGCGGTCCGCTCGGCGAGCTCGCGGACGCCGTTCGCGGCGGCCTCCGAGAGCTCGCCGAGTATGGCGTCGGCAGCCGCGAGGAGGGCACAAGCCTCCTCGCGGCTGCCCGCGCCGGCCAGGGCGAGCGTGAGCCGGTAGTGCTCCTCGGCGATGCAGCGGCCGAGGTTGACCTGCCGCCAGTGGCGCAGTGAGCCGTCGCCCGGGGTGGCCAGGGCCTCGCGCACGGCGGCCAGACTGTCCGCCGCCTGCGGCAACCGGTCCGCCTCCCGCTCGATGCGGGCCAGGGTGTGCCGGGCCGAGGCCCGGTCCCATGCCGTCTCCTGTAGGGCTGCGTACAGGCGCTGGGCGCGCAGCGCCTGGGTGAGGTCGCCGAGTTCCTCGAAGTCCTGGGCGAGCCCGCTCAGCGGAGCCGTGGCCAGGGCGCGCGGCGCCCCGGGGCGGCGGAGTCTGCTCTGGTCCATGACGATGCCGTCGAGTTCGCGGATCAGCGTCACCCGAGCGAGGCCCGTCAACCCCTGATCCCGCGCCAGGTCGGTCCATGTGGTGACCGGCTCGTCCGCCGGGTCCGCCCCGAACATCGACTCGTCGAGCTCCCTCGCCCACTGTTGCAGCTCGTCCGCGCTCGCACCCGGTTCCGGCGTCCCGCCGAGACCGCACGCCGTGTCGAAGTCCGTCTCCCGGACCTCGAGCAGCAGGGGCAGGTCTCCGGTGTCCCCGCGCAGCCCCACCAGCACGGCCGCGAGCCGCAGTTCGTCCGTCATCGATGACCGTGTCTCGTGCCGCAGCAGATGCCGCAGCAGCTCCAGATCGTCTTCGGCACGGTCGAACTGCGCGGCCCTCAGAGTGATCCTGCGCCGCACCGGGTCCTCGGCGACTTCACGCCATGCCGCGCGGTCGCCCTCCCGCAACCGGGCGAGATCGGCGCGGCCTGCCGCGAGCACCGGCTCCCACAGCGGGGGGCCGGCCGGGCCCATCCGGTCGTACGCGCATCCCTCGTCGGCGTTGAGCAGCACGAAGTGCGGCTCGGTGCGCAGCAGCGCGGCACGCAGCCTGCCCACCAGTTCGACCGGGGAGCGTTCCGGGAGGTGCAGCGCCGCGCGGAGTCCGGCCCGCTCCTCGTCGATTCCGTAGCACTCGCGGATCTCGTCCTCGGTCTCCGCGACGCACGCCAGGATCCTCTCCTCGCTGTCCTCCGGCGACAGATGCGTGTAACCGCGCCAGCCGGGCAGACCGATCACCAGCTCCAGCGCCTCGTCGACACTTGAGCCGATGATCCCCGCGGCGCCCTCCGAGCCGGCGTAGAGCACCGAGCCGTCCGCGCACACGAAGTACGCACCGCCGGTATCGTCCCCGGCCACCACCTCCAGTGGACCGCCCGAGGCGAGGCGGACTTCCTCGACGTGGTCGTGGGAGGCGCGGTCCAGGTCGAAGTCGAAGGGGAAGGCGGCCAGTTCGGCCAGGCGGCGGTCCTGCCGCAGCAGCCGGAGCGCGTGATCGGTCATGTCACAGAACGTAACACCGGCCACCGGCATCGGACTCGCGGCCTCTGTACCCCGATCCGCTCGGTGCGCGGTAGTGGCAGCGCGGACACGGGTCTCCGGCGGTATCACAGAGCGTCGCCATTCCATGATCGCCGCGGATCCGTGCCCGCTCTGCCGCCGCCCCCGACCACGCCTATCCGCGCGACCTCTGAGGCGCCGGCCGCGACAGCGCGCCGAGCGGGTCCGCCGTCCCCGGCGCCTCGTCCGGCAGCGGCTCGACCGGGCGGTTCTGCGCCCAGTGCGGCCCCAGGTCGTCGAGCCGGTAGCCGAAGGGGTAGCTGCGCGGCCGGGGTCTGGACGGCAGCCATCCGGGCCGGGCGGGCAGCAGGCGTACGACGTGGGAGCGGATCCGTAGCGCCCGCACCGCGAAGATCCGCAGCCAGTGGGGCTGCGGGGTGAACCCCAGGGCGCGCAGCAGCGGTTCGTCCAGGAGGGCCAGGGCGAACCGGGCGATCAGCGGGCGCAGCGGGGACGGGTACCAGCTGGTCATCGTGCGTAACGTGGCGGTGGCGACCCGGCGGTTCGCCGGAGCCGGGGCGAACGTCTCCGCCTCGTACGCGTCGAGCAGTTCCTCGAACTCCGCGTAGGTGGCGGGCACCGACTCGATGCCCATCAGCCGGCCCATGTTCCGCCCGACTTCGGCGAGGGCCTGCACCTCCTGGCGGCACAGCGGGCGCCAGCCGAACCGGTCGATCCAGCGCTTGGGGCCGACGACGGTGGTGGCCAGGACGTAGAGGTAGTCCTCGTTGGGGATGCGGTAGCGGCCGTGGATCCGGTTGAGGTGGCGGGCGGCTGCCCTCCCGCGCTCCGAGTCGAAGCCGTCGGCCGCCATCTCGTAGCCGATCAGCACCGTGTCGTCGTAGCGCTTCTGGCCGCTGCGCTCGAACTCCTGGGTGCGGTCGAGCAGTACGGAGATGCTCGGGATGCCGAAGTCGCGCAGGAACGCGACGCTCACGCCCTGCCGGTAGTCCCAGGGGAACTCGTACTGGGACATCAGCCGGAGGATCTCGGCGCAGTCCCGCGCCGGGTCCATCCTGCGGATCGCCCTCAGACGGCTGTAACGGCCCATGATGTGCACCCTCCTGCGGAATGTGTGCGATTCATCGTGCCGACCCCGCGCCCGTGGTTCCCGTAACCGACGCCGTCAACGCTCCTGCTGTGCAAGGCGGTTGGCTGCGGGAGAGAGGCTCGGAGTCAATGTTACAAATACTATTGACTTGTTTCATCGGGGCGTCAACGGGCCGAGACGAATCCGCGGCAGGGGGTGCCGGTGCCGCGCCTCGGGCCCGCTCGCATACTGGATGGCGTACCCGCCCCGCCTCCTGCGGCCGGGCGCGGCGTCCGCCCGTCCGCCGACCGCCGGGAGCATCCGTATGAGCAGCCAGGGAACCGGACGGACGGACCCCGTACCGCCCCCGCCGGGCGGTGTGCTGTGGAGCCTGGCCGGTGACGTCCGGGGCCTGCTGATGCTGCCCGCCGCCCTCACCCTCCAGGTCGCCCACCCCGCCGTGGGCGCGGGCGTCGACGAGCACTCGGTCTTCCGCACCGACCCGTGGGGGCGCGGTGAACGGTCCCTGCGCTCCCTCCAGCTCTGGGTGTACGGAGGTGAGGAAGGCGCGGCGGAAGGGCGGCGGCTGCGTGCCCTGCACCGCACCATCCGGGGCACCGACTCCCGGGGGCGCGGCTACCACGCCCTCACCCCGGCGAACTACGCGTGGGTGCACGCCACCGGCTTTCCGGTCTACCAGCACGCATCGCGCTACCTCGTACGCCCGCTCACCGCCGCCCAGGAACGCGCGCTGTACCGGGAATGGCTCCAGGTCGGCCGGGTCCTCGGCCTCCACGACCGGGACATGCCCCAGACGATCGAGGAGTTCTGGCCCTACTACCGCAAGGTGCTCGCCGAGGAGCTGGAGCGCAACGCGGTCGTCGAGGAACTGGTCGCCACCGGCCGGCCCGTACCGCCGCCCGACCGCGGGCCCCTGCCGCTGAGGCTGGCCGCACGCGCGCTGTGGCCGGTGATCCTGCCGCCGCTCGCCCGGTTCCGTGCCTTCCTCACGGTCGGCCTGATGCCGCCGGACGCCCGCGCCGCGATCGGCCTGGCGTGGACCCCCGCGCAGGAGAGGCGGCTGCGGCGCTTCGGCGCGGTCGTACGCCGCGTGGTGCCGGCCCTTCCCGAGCGGATGCGGTACCTGCCCATGGCCCGCGAGGCGCGCCGCGCCGCCCGCGCGGGACGGACGCGAGCGTGAACGGGCGCGGGCGGACCGCCACCGCTCGCGGGTCCCGTACGGTACGCGCCCTGTGTGGTACTGCCTACAGGGAGTGATCTCCGGACTCCCGAAAGGTGCCCAGGTGCCCCACGTGCCGCAGGACGACCCGAAGCCGGACGGCCTGTCCGTCACGGCGGACCTCCCCGAAGACCCGCGCCACGGGCAGAAGCCCGTCACCGACCGGGTGGTCTTCGGCGTCACCGCCGTCCTCACGCTCGCCTTCGTGCTCTGGGGCTCGGTCGCCACCGACTCGCTGGAGAGCGTCTCCGACGACCTGCTCGAAGGGCTCATCCACAACGGCGGCTGGGCCTTCATGCTCGCCGCGTCCGGCTTCGTGGTCTTCGCGCTGTGGCTGGCGATCAGCCGTTACGGAAGGATCCGGCTCGGCCAGGAAGGCGAGGAACCGGAGTTCCGGACCGTCTCCTGGGTCGCGATGATGTTCAGCGCCGGCATGGGCATCGGCCTGATGTTCTACGGGGTGAGCGAGCCGCTGGCCCACTTCACCGACCCGCCCCCGGGAACCCGCCCCGCCGACGAGGCGGAGGCGATGCAGACCGCGATGGCCACCACCCTCTTCCACTGGACGCTCCACCCGTGGGCGATCTACGCCGTCGTCGGGCTCGCCATCGCGTACAGCACCTATCGCAGGCGCCGCCGGCAGACGATCAGCGCCGTCTTCGAGCCGCTCATCGGAGAACGCCACTCCCGGGGCGGCTTCGGCAGGATCATCGACATCCTCGCGATCTTCGCGACCCTCTTCGGCTCGGCCGCCTCCCTCGGCCTCGGCGCACTGCAGATCGGCAGCGGTTTCCACGAGCTGAACTGGCGGGAGAAGACGGGCACGGGCCTGCTCGTCACCATCATCGCCGTGCTGACCGTGGCCTTCGTCGCCTCGGCCGTCTCCGGGGTGGAGAAGGGCATCCAGTGGCTCTCCAACATCAACATGGTGCTCGCCCTGATCCTCGCCGTCTTCGTGTTCGTCGCGGGCCCCACGATCATCGTCCTCGACCTGCTGCCCACCTCCATCGCCGAGTACTTCCGCGAACTGCCCCAGCTCGCCGGACGCACCGAGGCGACCGGCGAGGGCGAGGTCGCCGACTGGCTGCGCTCCTGGACGGTCTTCTACTGGGCGTGGTGGATCTCCTGGACGCCCTTCGTGGGCATGTTCATCGCCCGCATCAGCCGGGGCCGCACCATCCGGCAGTTCATCGGCGGAGTCATCCTCGTGCCGAGCACCGTCAGCCTGGTCTGGTTCGCGATCTTCGGAGGCTCGGCGATCCGGCTCAAGGAGGCGGGCAAGCTCGGTGGCGCCGACACCCCGGAGGCGCAGCTCTTCGGAGTCCTCCAGCAGTTCCCCGTCGCCACCCTGATGAGCGTCCTGGTGATGATCCTCGTCGGGATCTTCTTCGTCTCCGGCGCGGATGCCGCCTCCATCGTCATGGGCACGCTCTCGCAGAAGGGGGTGCTGGAGCCGGGCAAGTGGGTCGTCGTCTTCTGGGGCGTCGTCACCGGCGCGGTGGCCGCCGTCATGCTGCTCATCGGCGACGGCGAGGGCGACGCGCTGGCCGGACTCCAGAACCTCACCATCCTGGTCGCCGCGCCCTTCACGATCGTGATGGTCGGCATGTGCGTCTCCCTCATGCGGGACCTGCGCCAGGACCCGCTCATCGTCCGCCAGGAGTTCGGCATCGAGGCGGTGGAGAGCGCGGTCATCCAGGGCCACGCGAAATACGACGGCGACTTCGAGATCCGGATCGGCCCCGGCAGCGAGATCGCCGAGGACCACCGGCACCAGCACGAGGACCCGGGGCCCGCGGGCCCGCCGACGGGGGAGTGAACCGGGGGACGGGGCACGTCGCACGGCGGTGCGGGCCGTACGGTGCGCGCGGGGCGCGTACGCGCGGTGGGTGCGCGCGGCGGTACCTGGCACACCGCGCGGCCGCCCGTACGCGCCCGGTCACCGCCTCCGCGTCCGGCTCACCCCACCAGCCGTGCCGCCTCCCGTGCGCAGCCCCAGGCGACCGTGACCCCCGCGCCCCCGTGCCCGTAGTTGTGGACCACCCGGCCGCCGCCCGGCAGGACCTCCGCCTCGATCCGCACCCCCGCGTCCCGCGCCGGACGCAGCCCCACCCGGTGCCCGAGAACCCGGGCTCCCGCGATCTCGGGCCGGATCCGTGCGCACCGCGCCACGATGCCGGCGGCGATGCGCGGGTCCGGCTCCGTGGACCAGTCGTCGTCCTGTGCCGTGCCGCCCAGCACCAGCCCGTACGGCTGCGGGAACACGTACGTCGTCCAGCCCGTCGCGGGATCGGGGGCCGCGCACCACTCCGTGATCCCCGGGTTCTCCACCAGGACGAGCTGGCCCCGCACCGGGCGCATCCCTGGATCCGAGGCCAGCGCCCCCGCCCCCAGCCCCGCGCAGTCGACCACCACGGCCGCCTCGGTGACGGCCTCCCCGAAGCCGCTCACCGTGCGCCGCTCGACGGTGCCGCCGGCCACCAGCAGCCGCCGCTCCAGCCAGGCCAGGTGGTCGGGCATGCTGATCAGCGGCAGTGTCACCCGCAGCCCCTCCGCCACCTCCACCGCGCCCCGTAGCCGGGCCGCCCACGGGTCCAGCGCGGCCAGGCGCTCGCCCAGGTGGATCCCGGCCACCATCCGTACCCCGGTCTCCTCCGGATCCTCCGCCAGCTCCTCGTGAACGGCGAGCGTCTCCAGGGCCCAGTCACCCACCGACCGCGCCGGCTCGATCCGGTACGGCCACCACAGAGCACCCGCCACGGCCGAGGTGGTGTCCGCGGCTGCCTCCCGCGACCAGACCCGCACCCGGTGGCCCCGCTCCGCGAGTACCACCGCCGTGGTCAGCCCGCTGACCCCGCCGCCCACCACGATCACGTCCTGCATGCCGCCCCCTCCGTCGCTCCCGCCACCCGCACCTGTCACCCCGGAAACTAACCGAGGGCCCGGCGTCCAGGACAGTGTCCGGTGGATCATGGCCGGGGCAGCGGCCCGATCCGCGACGGCCCGATCCGCGACGGTCCGATCCCTGACGGCCCGATCCGCGACCACCGTGGTCAGTGGCCGCCCTTCGGGGGCTCGCAGCCGGTGCCGTCGGGGTAGCCGCCGAAGGCGTCCGCCGTGACGGAGTCGCGGTTCATCATTCCTTCCACGCACCAGGGGGAGGCGTCGAGGACGATGAGGAAGCCGACTCCGGTTGAGCCGTCCTGGTACGCGTTCCCGGCGCGGTAGCCGAGGCCGTCGAGCACCTTCCGGACGTGCCGCGGGGCGAAGTCGCCGCGCTTGCGCAGCGGTTCGAGTGCGCTCTCGACCCGCCCGGTGACCGCGAGCCCGTCGCAGCGGCTCCGGCCGTGGAGCGGGAGGGGAACCCTGAAGCCGTGGTTCTCGGCGTAGTGGTCGGTCGGCGCGGCGGTCGCGGCCGGAGTGGTGGCTGCCGGGGCCGTCGGCTCGGGATCTTCGCCGGGGCAGAGGAAGTCCTCCTGTGCCCCCGGCGTCGGAGACGAGCGCGGACCCGCCCCCGTCGTGTCCCCGGCCCGCACCGTCCCGCACCCCGCCACCAGCAGGGCCGTCGCCACCAGTGGCAGCACCCGGTACCCCTGGCTTCTCGATGTCGTCATCGCCCGATCCTCTCCTGCCGGTCCGCAGGAGTCATGGGTTCTGCCACTCAGCCGTCGCGACGGCCCGGTCACGTTCCGGGGCCGGGACGCAGGCACTCCCGCCCCGCCGCACCCGCTCCCGCACCGCCCGGGCGGCTCCCGACCAGGGGCCGGGCCGATTGACGGGCGCGCCGCCCGGAACGCTTAGGATCGACACCCTGATGACTGCCACTCTCGTCGCCAAGGACCTCGCCGCCGGACACGGCGACCGCACACTCTTCGCCGGCCTCGACCTCGTCGTCGCCCCCGGGGACGTGATCGGTCTCGTCGGAGTCAACGGGGCCGGAAAATCCTCCCTGCTCCGGCTGCTCGCGGGGCTCGACCGGCCCGAGGAGGGGGAGCTGCGGCTCTCGCCCCCCTCCGCCACCGTCGGCCACCTCCCGCAGGAACCCGACCGGCGCCCCGGGGAGACCGTGCGCGAGTTCCTCGCCCGCCGTACCGGCGTCGCCGACGCCCAGGCCGCCATGGACGCCGCGACCCAGGCCCTGGTGGACGGTGCGCCCGGCGCCGACGACGCGTACTCCGAGTCGCTGGAGCGCTGGCTGGACCTCGGGGGCGCCGACCTCGACGAGCGGGCCGAGGAAGTGGCCGCCGACCTCGGACTCACCATCGGCCTCGACCTGCCGATGACCGCGCTCTCCGGCGGGCAGGCCGCCCGCGCCGGCCTCGCCTCCCTGCTGCTCTCCCGGTACGACGTCTTCCTGCTGGACGAGCCCACCAACGACCTCGACCTCGGCGGTCTGGAGCGCCTCGAACGCTTCGTCTCCGGCCTGCGTGCCGGGACCGTCGTCATCAGCCACGACCGCGAGTTCCTCACCCGTACGGTCACCAAGGTCCTCGAACTCGACCTCGCCCAGCAGCAGATCAACCTCTACGGCGGCGGCTACGCCTCCTACCTGGAGGAGCGGGAGCGGGCCCGGACGCACGCCCGCGAGGAGTTCGAGGAGTACGCCGACAAGAAGTCGGCCCTCGAAGGCCGTGCCCAGATGCAGCGGGGCTGGATGGACAAGGGCGTGAAGAACGCCCGGCGCAAGGCCACCGACTCGGACAAGCTCGGCCGCAAGTTCCGCAGCGAGGCCAGCGAGAAGCAGGCCGCGAAGGCCCGGCAGACCCAGCGCATGATCGAACGCCTGGATGTCGTGGACGAGCCGCGCAAGGAGTGGGAGCTGCGGATGGAGATCGCCACCGCGCCCCGCTCCGGCTCCGTCGTCGCCACTCTGCGCGAAGCCCGCGTCGTCCGGGGCGACTTCACCTTCGGGCCCGTCTCGCTCCAGATCGACTGGGCCGACCGTGTCGCCATCACCGGAGCCAACGGGGCCGGCAAGTCCACCCTCCTGGCCGCACTGTTGGGGCGGCTGGCGGTCGACTCCGGTTCCGCCGTGCTCGGTTCGGGTGTCGTGGTGGGCGAGGTCGACCAGGCGCGCAAGCTCTTCCTCGGCGACGAGACCCTGCTGGCGGCCTTCTGCGCCGCCGTCCCGGACACCGAGCCCGCCGAAGTGCGCACCCTGCTGGCCAAGTTCGGGCTGCGTGCGGACCATGTGATGCGCCCGGCGACGACGCTGTCGCCCGGCGAGCGGACCCGTGCGGCGCTCGCTCTGCTCCAGGGCAAGGGCGTCAACCTGCTGGTCCTCGACGAGCCCACCAACCACCTCGACCTGCCCGCCATCGAGCAGCTGGAGTCCGCGCTCGACTCGTACAACGGCACGCTCCTGCTGGTCACGCACGACCGGCGGATGCTGGAGGCGGTCCGTACGACCCGGCGCATCGAGGTCGCGGACGGGCGGATCACGGAGCTCTGACGGGGCTCCCGGAGGCCGGCCGGACCTCGGAGTCCGGGCAGCGCCCCGCGCAACGCGGACGGGCCGGCCCCCGAGGGGCCGGCCCGTCCGGTGCGTTCCGTGCGCCGTCAGCGCTTCTTGCCGCCCTGGCCCGGGTCGGTGAGGCCGGCGCGCCGCAGCGCGTCCGCCATGGCGCTGTTGGCGGGTGCGGGCGCGCCCGAGGGCCGGGCACCGCCGCCCGTACCGCTGCCGCGCCGGTCACCGCCCTGCCGGCGCCCGCCGCCGTCCGGCTGGCGCTGGCGCGGAGGCCGGCCGCCCTGGCCCGGTGCCGCGTCCCGCTCGCGCCGGCCGCCGCCCTGGCCGGATGCCGCCTCGTCGTCCAGCCGCAGCGTCAGCGAGATCCGCTTGCGCGGCACGTCGACGTCCATGACCTTGACCTTCACGATGTCCCCGGGCTTCACGACATCACGCGGGTCCTTCACGAAGGTCCTCGACATCGCCGACACGTGGACCAGACCGTCCTGGTGGACGCCCACGTCGACGAAGGCGCCGAACGCGGCGACGTTGGTGACCACGCCCTCCAGGACCATCCCGGACTCCAGGTCGCCGATCTTCTCGACGCCCTCCTTGAAGGTGGCGGTCCGGAACGCCGGACGCGGGTCGCGGCCCGGCTTCTCCAGCTCCTTCAGGATGTCGGTCACCGTCGGCAGGCCGAAGGTGTCGTCCACGAACGCGTCGGCCCGCAGTGACCGCAGCACCTCCGTGTTGCCGATGAGGGAGGCGACCTCGGTGCCCGCCGTCTTCACCATCCGGCGCACCACCGGGTACGCCTCCGGGTGCACGCTCGACCCGTCCAGGGGGTCCTCCCCGCCCCGGATGCGGAGGAAGCCCGCGCACTGCTCGTACGCCTTCGGGCCGAGCCGGGCCACGTCCTTGAGGGCCCTGCGGGAACGGAACGGGCCGTTGCTGTCACGGTGCGCGACGATGTTCTCGGCGAGCCCCGAACTGATCCCCGACACCCGCGAGAGCAGCGGCGCGGAGGCGGTGTTGACGTCCACGCCGACCCCGTTCACGCAGTCCTCGACCACCGCGTCCAGCGAGCGCGAGAGCTTCACCTCGGACAGGTCGTGCTGGTACTGGCCGACCCCGATCGACTTCGGGTCGATCTTCACCAGCTCGGCCAGCGGGTCCTGGAGGCGGCGGGCGATCGACACCGCGCCGCGCAACGACACGTCCATGTCCGGGAGTTCCTGCGAGGCGAAGGCCGACGCCGAATACACCGAGGCACCCGCCTCCGAGACCATCACCTTGGTGAGCTTCAACTCTGGGTGCTTGTCGCAGAGTTCACCGGCGAGCTTGTCGGTCTCGCGGGACGCCGTGCCGTTGCCGATGGCGATCAGGTCCACGGAGTGCGTGCGGCAGAGCCGCTCCAGCCTGGTCAGCGACTCCTCCCACCGGTTCGCCGGGACGTGCGGGTGAATGACGTCGGTCGCCACCACCTTGCCCGTCGCGTCGACCACCGCGACCTTCACGCCCGTACGGAAACCGGGGTCGAGCCCCAGTGTCGCCCGGGTGCCCGCGGGGGCCGCCAGCAGCAGATCGCGGAGGTTGGAGGCGAAGACGCGCACCGCCTCGTCCTCCGCGGCGGTACGCAGCCGGAGCCGCAGGTCGATGCCGAGGTGCACCAGGATGCGGGTCCGCCAGGCCCAGCGGACCGTGTCCCCGAGCCACTTGTCGCCCGGCCGCCCCCGGTCCGCGATGCCGAAGCGGCGCGCGACCATGTTCTCGTACGCGGACGGACCCGGCGCCTCCGAGGGCTCCTCCGGCTCCAGCACCAGATCGAGCACGTCCTCCTTCTCGCCCCGGAGCATGGCGAGAATCCGGTGCGAGGGCAGGGCGGTGAAGGGCTCGGTGAAGTCGAAGTAGTCGGCGAACTTCGATCCGTCCTCCTCCTTGCCCGTCCGCACCTTCGCCGCCAGCCGGCCGCGCGTCCACATCCGCTCACGCAGCTCGCCGGTCAGGTCGGCGTCCTCGGAGAAGCGCTCGGTGAGGATCGACCGGGCGCCCTCCAGCGCCGCCGCGCCGTCCGCGACCCCCTTCTCCGGGTCCACGTACGCCGCCGCCGCGGCGAGCGGGTCGACGGACGGGTCGCCGAGCAGCCCGTCGGCCAGCGGCTCCAGACCGGCCTCGCGGGCGATCTGCGCCTTGGTCCGCCGCTTCGGCTTGAACGGCAGGTAGATGTCCTCCAGGCGCGACTTGGTGTCCGCCGCCCGGATGCGGGCCTCCAGCGCCTCGTCGAGCTTGCCCTGCTCGCGGACGGATTCGAGGATCGCCGAACGGCGGTCCTCCAGCTCCCGCAGATAGCGCAGCCGCTCCTCCAGCGTGCGCAGCTGGGCGTCGTCGAGCATCTCCGTCGCTTCCTTGCGGTAGCGCGCGATGAACGGGACGGTCGACCCGCCGTCGAGCAAGGCGACGGCTGCCGCCACCTGTCGCTCACGTACGCCGAGCTCCTCGGCGATCCTGCCTTCGATGGACGTCGTCACGGTGTTCCCGGCTCGCCTTCTCGTACTGGCTGTGTTGCTGGCTCTGCTGACGGCCCCGCCCCGCCGTGCGGAGGGACTCCGTACCGGGGGAGGGCGTCATTCGGGGTGGTCCCCTTCGCCTGCATTGTGCCGGGTGGCCGGGGGCCGTGTCGCGCGACCTCCGCGAACCGCGGGGCGGAACCCCGCGCCGTACCCCCGGGGACTCAGCCCTTGCCGATCAGGTCACCGGGGAAGGCGCCTGCCGATGCGGCGGTGAACAGGAAGCCGCGTGCAAGATCGGTCAGCCGCGCCACCCCGTCCGCGCCGAGATGCTCGTACGGCGCCGCGTCCAGCCGGTCCGTCGCCTCCTCCAGCTCCGCCCGCAGCGCGGTGCCCGCCTCCGTCAGGGAGCCCTCGTCGTCCAGCAGCCCGCGCGCCCGCAGCCGGGCCGAGGCCGCGTCCCAGTCCTGGCGGCGCCAGCCCCGGGTGCCGAGGACCCAGCGCGGGGACATGCCCTTCCCTGTCGCCGTGTGGCTGACCAGCGCCTCGACCGGGTCGAGCCCCGCGGCGAGCAGCGCGGCGAGGTGGCCGTCGCCCCGGTGCTCGCGCAGCAGCGTAGCGGCGTGCCAGAAGGCGAGGTGCGGCTCGGTGGGGACCGGAAGATCGGCGTGGGCGGCGTACAGCGGCCGGGCGTGACGGGTGCACGCCTCAGCGGCCCGCAGCGCCAGCCCGGCGGCCTCCGCCATGTCGGACGAGCCGATGATCTCTTCGCCGAGCAGGCGGCGCAGCGTGGTGTCGGCGGCGCGGAGCCTGGCGGCGAGCACCGCGTCGGGGGAGGCCACCGACCAGACGGCCGGCACGTGCTGAGCCACCAGCTCGTGGTTGAAGTTGTAGAAGGTCGACGTCACCGCGCCGGCCCCGACCGCCCCGAGCGCGGCGCCCCGGGCGGCGAAGTACGCGGCCCGGGCGTCATCGATCCCGAGCGCGCCGAGTTCGGCGGTGAGGTCGGGGGAGAAGAAGAGCGTCGAGTGCAGCGGGTTGACGGCGTTGTGGCAGCGGCGGCCGGCGCGGGGCGGCAGAGTACTCATGCACCGCACATTACCGACTGGTCAGTATGGATGGAACCCCCGGTGGTACGCGCTCCCGGCGCGGGGCGTACCGGCCGGGCTCAGGTGGTCCAAGGCTCAGGTGGTCCAGGTGAAGCGCGGCGGCCGTCGCTCCAGGAAGGCGCGCACGCCCTCCGCCGTGTCCTCGCTCGCCCGCGCCTGCGCGGCCCAGTACGCGTCCCGGTCGGTGCGGCCGGTGGCGAACTCCTTCGCCGCCGCCTGGGTCAGCTGGGACCGTGACGCGAGAATCCCGCAGAACTCCGCGACCCGGCCGGCCAGCCCCGCGGGCGGCAGCACCTCGTCCACCAGCCCGGTGCGCAGGGCCCGCTCGGTGCCGATCAGCTCCCCGGAGAAGAGGAGGTACTTCGCGGTCGCGGGACCCACCAGCCCGACGAGCCGCCGGGTCGAGGAGGACGAGTAGACGATCCCCAGCTTCGCCGGGGTGATGCCGAACCGTGCGCCCTCCTCGGCGAAGCGGAGGTCGCAGGCCGCCGCCAGCTGGCACCCGCCTCCCACGCAGTAGCCGCGTACGGCCGCGATCGTCGGCCGGGGGAACGCGGCCAGCGCCTCTTCGGCGGCCACCGTGAGCTCCGAGGTCAGCTTTCCGGGCTCCTGGAGGGAGGAGATGTCCGCCCCCGCGCAGAAGGTGTCGCCCGCGCCGGTGAGGACCAGTACCCGCACCGACGCGTCGGCGGCCAGCCGCTCCAGCAGGACGGGCAGCTCCCGCCACATCGGGGCCGTCATGGCGTTCCGTTTCGCGGGATTGCCGATGACGACGGTCGCCACCCCGTCCGCGACGGAGTGCTCCAGCTGAGGCTCGGTGCGGTCCATGCGCCGGATGCTATCCGTACCGTTCGCTCCTATGATCCGACCAGGGCCTCTCGACCGGCAGGCCCCGGGGGTGCCGGAGTACGTACGCGCCGCGAGGAGCTGTCGATGGCCGATTCCCGGGTCCAGCGCAGAAAGCTCAACCGCAGTTTCGCCGTGCTGGTCGTGCTCGGCATCCTGCTGGTCTTCGCCGGCGTCATCGGCCTCGTCTACACCGGCGTGGCCACACTCACCTCGATGCTGCTCTTCGGCTGGCTCCTGCTGATCGGCGGCGTGGTCGGCCTGGCGCACGCGGTCCAGTCCCGGGGCAGCAACTTCTTCTGGCTCGCCGTGGTCGTCGCGGCACTCAACATCGCGGCCGGCGTGGTCGTGATCCACGACCCGTACGGCAGCGCCGAGGCGCTCACCATGTTCGCCGCCCTGCTCTTCCTCACCGGAGGGCTGTTCCGGCTGGTCGGCTCGGTCGTGGTGCGCGGGCCGCAGTTCGGCTGGACGCTGCTGCAGGGCGCCTTCGGCCTGCTGCTCGGCCTGCTGGTGCTCTTCGACTGGCCGCACAGCAGCCGGTACGTCCTCGGCCTCTTCTTCTCGCTCTCGCTGCTCTTCGACGGGCTCGGCCTGATCGCGATCGGCGTGGGCGGGCGGCAGGTCGTCGGACTGGTCGCCGAACAGCTGGCGGCGGACGGGGACGGCGGGAGGAGGAGGCCGAATAGTGCCCCAGAAGGTGGCCAGAAGTAGTCCACATGCGACGCCGTCATACGCAGCCGGTCAAGAGAAGTCGATAGGTGCCCACTTCCTGTCAGTGGCCGGTCCGGAGCTCCGGGGTTCTCGACACTCGTCAGTCAACAGAGAGTGTTCCCAGATGAACGAACCGAGAGCGGGTGCCGGATTATGGAGAGCCGCGGGAGTGTTCCGGCCCGTCCCGTGTCGTACGAGGGGGTGTGGCGCTTCACCGCCCCTGCCGTCGACGTATCGGTTCCGCAGGCCCGGCACGCGGTGCGTGACCTGATCAGCAGGCAGGGAGTACCGGTGGAGGACGACATCCTCCAGGGGCTGCTGCTGATCGTCTCGGAGCTGGCGACCAACGCGGTCAAGCACGCGGCTCTCCTCTCGCCCGAGCTTGCGGTGGAGGTGGCCATCGGCGCCGACTGGATCAGGGTCTCGGTCGAGGACAACCACCCCTACCGCCCCACCGCGCTGGAGACCGACCACGCCCAGACGGGCGGCCGGGGGCTGCTGCTGGTCAAGGAGATCACCGCCGAGGCGGGCGGCACCTGCGACGTGGAGCACACCGCGAGCGGCGGGAAGATCATCTGGGCGGTCCTCCCCCTGAGACCGCCGCTCTGACGGTACGGCCGTGACGCGTGGCACGTACCGCCGTCCGGCACGGGGCTGCGGGATCCGCTCCGGGGCCCGCCCACCCGTGCGGCAGGGCCCGGCCGTCACCAGCCGGCGGAGGGGCCCGTCAGCTCACGGATCGCCGGGCGCGCCGCGTCCAGGACCGTCATGAACCACGCGGAGAACGGCCCCTCGGCGTGCCGCTCGGCCAGTTCGGCGGCGGTCACGAACACCGTCTCGCCGACCTCCTCCGGATCCGGCTCCGGTGCGTCCTGGGCGAGGCCCACGTACAGGTGGTTGAACTCCTGCTCCACCAGCCCCGACGCGGGGTCGGGGTGGTTGTAGCGCACGGTCCCGGCCGCCGCCATGAGGGACGGCGAGATGCCGAGCTCCTCGTACGTGCGCCGGGCGGCGGCCGCGAAGGGCGCCTCACCCGGGTAGGGGTGGCCGCAGCAGGTGTTGGACCACACGCCGGGGGAGTGGTACTTGCCGAGCGCGCGGCGCTGGAGCAGCAGCCGTCCCCGCTCGTCGAAGAGGAAGACCGAGAAGGCGCGGTGCAGCCGGCCGGGCGCCTGGTGGGCGGCGAGCTTCTCCGCGGTGCCGATGGTGGTGCCGCTCTCGTCGACCAGTTCGAGCATGATCGCTTCTGCGGAGCCGTTCGACGAGCTGTGCGTCGCGGTGGCTGGTGTGGTCGGCATACCCATCCTTCGCTTTGGTTCCCGGCCTCGTGCGTCCGGACCCCTGGAGTCCGGTCAAGTCTGCCCCACAAATGCCGCTTGTCCGTACTTCGGGGCCGGGCATGTCCGCCCCCGCGCGGGCCGGGTGGGACGCGCGGGGCCCTCCTGCCGTCACCGGCAGAGTCTCGCCTCGTGGGCGGCGTGGCCGCTCGGCTCCAGCTGGAAGGTGCAGTGCTCCACGTCGAAGTGGTCCCCGACGCAGCCCTGAAGGTCGTGGAGGAGCTTCTCGTGACCGATGGAGTCCAGCATCTCCTGGTGAACGACGACGTGGGCCGAGAGGACCGGCATGCCCGAGGTGATCGTCCAGGCGTGCAGGTCGTGGACGTCCAGCACCCCGGGCAGCTCCGTGATGTGGGCCCGTACCTCGGCCATGTCCACTCCCTTGGGCGCGGACTCCAGCAGTACGTTGATCGTCTCGCGCAACAGCTTCACCGTACGGGGGACGATCATCAGGCCGATCACCAGGGAGGCGATCGGGTCGGCAGCCTGCCAGCCGGTGGCAAGGATGATGCCCGCCGAGACGAGGACGGTGACCGAGCCGAGGGTGTCCGCCAGCACCTCCAGATAGGCGCCCCGGACGTTGAGACTGTCCTTCTGCCCGCCCACCAGCAGGGTGAGCGAGACCAGATTGGCGATCAGGCCCACGGTGGCGAAGGCGATGGCCAGGCCGCCGCGGGTGTCCGCCGGGGTGATGAAGCGGTCGACCGCCTCGTACACGAGGAATGCGCCGACGCCCAGCAGCAGAAGGCAGTTGGCCAGCGCCGCCAGGATTTCGGCGCGGGCGAACCCGAAGGTGCGGTTCGGTCCCGCCGGGCGGTTGGCGAAGTGGATGGCGAGCAGGGCCATGCCCAGCCCCAGCCCGTCGGTCGCCATGTGGGCGGCGTCCGCGATCAGGGCGAGCGAGTCGGACAGCACGCCGCCGACGATCTCCATGACCATCACGCCGAGGGTGATTCCCAGGGCGATCCTGAGCCGCCCCAGGTACGCGGCCGACGCTGTCGCGGGTGTGCCGTGCGTGTGACCGTGGTCGTGGCCGGCCCCCATGCGCATGCCTCCAGACGGTGGTACGGCTCGGACCGACGGCGCCCGAGAACGCCCAGTGAACTACGGGCGGGGGGTATCGGGCAACACGGCGTTGAACACCGTTGTCATCTGCCCTGACCTGCACAAATGTGCGAAAAGGGTGGGGTGGCCGACGGATCACGGCCGTGCTCGCGTGCCCCTGGTCCAGTCGTCCGGCCCGGCCCGGACGACAGGCCCTACTCCCCGCCGGCCTGCGGATGGTGCGTCAACCAGCCCTGCCACGCCGATTCCACCATCTCGCGCGCCCCCCTGCGGGCCGACCAGCCGAGCTCCTCGGCGATCCGGGCCGCCGAGGCCACCGACTTCGCCGCGTCACCCGCACGAGGGGGCCCGACGACCGGCTCCGTGTCGTTCCCGGTGACCTCGGCCACCAGGGAGGCGAGCTCGCGCACCGAGACGCCCTCACCCCGTCCGATGTTCACCGTCAGATCGCCCGGGGTGTCCCGGTCCGCCAGGTGCCGTGCGACCGCCAGGTGCGCGTCGGCGAGGTCGGCGACATGGATGTAGTCCCGGATGCAGGTGCCGTCCGGCGTCGGGTACCCGGCGCCGAAGATGCGGGGCGCCTCGCCGCGCGTCAGCCGGTCGAAGAACATCGGGATCACGTTGAAGGCCCCGGTGTCCGCGAGAGCCGGCTCGGCGGCGCCCGCCACGTTGAAGTAGCGCAGGCAGGCCGTGGACATTCCGTGCGCGCGACCGGTGGCGCGCACCAGCCATTCGCCGGCGAGCTTGGTCTCGCCGTACGGGCTGATCGGCGCGCAGGGAGTGTCCTCGCTGATCACTTCGGCCTCGGGCACCCCGTAGACGGCGGCCGAGGAGGAGAAGACGAAGGAGCGTACACCCGCCGCCGCGGCGGCCTCCAGCAGGACGCCGAGCCCGGCGACGTTCTCCCGGTAGTAGAGCAGCGGCTGCTCCACCGACTCGTCCACCCGCTTCTTCCCCGCGAGGTGGACCACGCCGGTGATCGCGTGGTCGGCCAGCAGCCGGTCCACCCGTGCGCGGTCCGCGGACGACCCGCGGACCAGCTCGATGTCCGCCGGGAGCCGCCCGGCCACCCCCGTGGACAGGTCGTCGAGCACGACGGCCTTCTCGCCGGAGGCGACCATGGCCCTCGCCACGTGCGCCCCGATGTACCCCGCACCGCCTGTGATCAGCCACGTCATGCCGATCAGCCTAAAGGGTGTCCCGTCGTCCCCGGTCGGTCCCGGCCGCACGTCGCCGCATCCGGGGTGTGGCCCGCTCCGCAGTCCCCGCAGCCGTTCCGCACCGCGGTTTGTCGCACAGGGGCTCGATCAAGGAAGATGATCACTAAGGGGCGAACAGGGTGCAGGACCGGCCCGAACGGAGCGCAAACGGGCAGTGAACTCAACCTTCCGTTCATCCGATAGCCTCTGCCGATGTGCCGCAGGCCCGCGGGTCCGTAGGCCCGCAGCCCCGTTCACGGGTCGCCCCGCGTGCCCGCCCATGCCCGGATCCAAGGAGTGAGTTCGTCTGTCGACCGCCATTCTCACCGGTGTGCCGGTACCCGGGTCGTCGATCGAGGACGACCTGCGCGCCCTCGGCTTCGACGTCCGGACGGCCGCCGACGCCGGTGAAGCCGCCGCACTCCTCGGAGCCGTCCCCGCGAGCCACCGCGTCGCCCTCGTGGACCCCCGATTCGTCGGACACGTCCACGCCCTGCGCCTCGGACTCACCGACCCCCGCTTCGCAGCCGCCGCCCTCCCCGGTGCGCTGACCGTGCAGCCCGAAGTGCGGGCCGCACTGCTGCACGCGATGGACCGGACCACCGCGGCGGTCGGCGCCGGACGGCCAGTGGCCGGGGACGGCGGACCGGACCACCCGGAGGACCGCACGGTCCCCGGCCGTATCGCCCTCGCCCTGGAGACCGGGGGGACGGCCGTGCAGCGCCCCGAACTCGGTTCGCTCACCGCCACCGTCCCCACCACCCCCGAGGAACTGGCCGCCGCCCGTGCGGCCGTCGCGGCCGTGGACGACGAGGCGGTACGGCTGCGCAGCGCGGTGAAGGCGCACGACGGCTTCTTCACCACCCACTTCATCAGCCCGTACTCCCGCTACATCGCCCGTTGGTGCGCGCGGCGCGGACTCACTCCGAACCAGGTCACCACCGCCTCGCTGATCACCGCGCTCGTCGCGGCCGGCTGCGCGGCGACCGGGACCAGGGCCGGGTTCGTGGCCGCCGGGCTGCTGCTCCTCTTCTCCTTCGTCCTGGACTGCACCGACGGGCAGCTGGCCCGCTACTCGCTCCAGTACTCGACGATGGGCGCATGGCTCGACGCCACCTTCGACCGTGCCAAGGAGTACGCCTACTACGCGGGCCTCGCCATCGGCGCCTCGCACATGGGCGGCGACAGTGACGACGTATGGGCCCTCGCGCTCGGCGCCATGGTGCTCCAGGCCTGCCGCCACGTCGTCGACTTCTCCTTCAATGAGGCCAACCACGACGCGGTCTCGAACACCAGCCCCACCGCAGCCCTCTCCGACCGGCTCGACAGCGTCGGCTGGACGGTCTGGCTGCGCCGGATGATCGTGCTCCCCATCGGCGAGCGCTGGGCCATGATCGCGGTGCTGACCGCGGTCACCACGCCCCGGATCGTCTTCTACGCCCTGCTCGTCGGCTGCTCGCTGGCCGCCTGCTACACCACGGCCGGCCGGCTGCTCCGCTCGCTGACCCGCAAGGCACGGCGTACGGACCGCGCCGCGCGCGCCCTGGCCGACCTCGCCGACTCCGGCCCCCTCGCCCGGGCCGTGGCCGTCGTCCGCCGTCCGGGCGGTGGCTTCACCGCCCCGCTGCTGGCCCTGGCGGGCAGCGGTCTGATGATCGCGACGGCTCTGGTCACCCCCTTCGGAAGCTGGTGGCCGGTGGCCGCCGCAGGGGTGTATACGCTCTTCGCGGGACTCGCCGTCTCACGCCCCCTCAAGGGCGCGCTCGACTGGCTCGTCCCCCCCTTCTTCCGGGCGGCCGAGTACTGCACCGTCCTGGCACTGGCCGCCCGCAGCGGCGTGCCGCACGCCGTTCCCGCGGCATTCGGCCTGGTCGCGGCGGTCGCCTACCATCATTACGACACGGTGTACCGGATCCGGGGCGGCACGGGAGCCCCGCCACAGTGGCTGGTCCGTACCGTCCTCGGGCACGAGGGCCGCACCCTCGTGGTGGCCCTGTTCGCCGCCGTACTCACCACCCGTTCCAGCTTCACCACGGCCCTCACCGCGCTCGCCGCGGCCGTGGCTCTGGTGGTGACCGTGGAATCCATCCGCTTCTGGGTGTCCTCCTCGGCCCCCGCCGTACACGACGAAGGAGAACTCGCATGATCGGCCTCGTACTGGCAGCAGGTGCAGGACGCCGACTGCGTCCCTACACGGACACCCTGCCCAAGGCACTCGTGCCGGTGGACGGCGAGAAGACCGTGCTCGACCTGACTCTGGCCAACTTCGCCGCGGTCGGTCTGAGCGAGGTCGCGATCGTCGTCGGCTACCGCAAGGAGGCCGTGTACGCCCGCAAGGCCGAGCTGGAGGCCACGTACGGCCTCTCGATCACCCTCGTCGACAACGACAAGGCCGAGGAGTGGAACAACGCCTACTCCCTGTGGTGCGCCCGTGACGTCCTCAAGCGCGGCGTGATCCTCGCCAACGGTGACACCGTGCACCCCGTCTCCGTCGAGGAGACCCTGCTCGCGGCCCGCGGCGAAGGCCGCCGGATCATCCTCGCCCTCGACACGGTGAAGAGCCTCGCCGACGAGGAGATGAAGGTCATCACCGACGAGAAGGGCGTCCGCCGGATCACCAAGCTGATGGACCCGGCGACGGCCACCGGCGAGTACATCGGCGTGACCCTGATCGAGCCCGAGGCCGCCGAGGAGCTCGCCGACGCCCTGAAGGCGACGTTCGAGCGCGACCCCGACCTCTACTACGAGGACGGCTACCAGGAGCTCGTGAACCGCGGCTTCACCGTCGACGTCGCTCCCATCGGCGAGGTGACCTGGGTGGAGATCGACAACCACGCGGACCTCGCGAAGGGCCGTGAGATCGCGTGCCAGTACTGACCCGGCTCATCCCCTCCCCGCTGGTCGTCGACATCCGCCGCGGCGCGATGGACGACCTGGCGGAGGTCCTCCACGACCAGCGGATCTCCACCTCGGGCAAGCTGGCCATCGCGATCAGCGAAGGTTCCGGCCGCGCCCTGAAGGACCGGCTCGCGCCGCTCCTGCCCGGGGCGGACTGGTACCTCGTGAGCGACGGCACCATCGACTCCGCGGTGCGCCTCGCCAACGGGATCAAGGGCAACCGGTACGACGCCGTGGTCGGCCTCGGCGGCGGCAAGATCATCGACGTGGCGAAGTACGCCGCCGCGCGCGTCGGGCTGCCGCTGGTCGCCGTGGCCACCAACCTCTCGCACGACGGCCTCTGCTCACCGGTCGCCACTCTGGACAACGACAACGGCCGCGGCTCCTACGGCGTGCCCACGCCGATCGCCGTCGTGATCGACCTCGACGTGGTCCGCGGCGCACCGGCCCGCTACATCCGCTCCGGTATCGGGGACGCCGTCTCCAACATCTCCTGCGTCGCCGACTGGGAGCTCTCCCAGCGGATCAACGGCGAGGAGGTCGACGGGCTCGCCGCCGCCATGGCGCGCCAGGCGGGCGAGGCGGTCCTGCGTCACCCCGGCGGCATCGCGGACGACGACTTCCTCAAGGTGCTGGCCGAGGGCCTGGTCCTGACCGGCATCTCGATGGCGGTCGCGGGCGACTCGCGCCCCGCCTCCGGCGCGTGCCACGAGATCAACCACGCCTTCGACCTGCTCCACCCGGCGCGCGCCGCCAGCCACGGCGAGCAGGTGGGCCTCGGCGCCTGCTTCGCCATGCACCTGCGCGGCGCACACGCCCAGTCGCAGCAGATGGCCACCGTCCTCCGCCGCCACGGCCTGCCCGTGCTGCCGGAAGAGATCGGCTTCACCGCCGACGAGTTCGTCGCGGTGGTCGACTTCGCCCCCCAGACGCGCCCGGGTCGTTTCACGATCCTGGAGCACCTCAACCTGTCCACCGACCAGATCAGGGACGCGTACGCCGACTATGCAAAAGCCATCCGTAGCTGAACTCCGTCCGGTCGTGCACCCCCCGGGCGTGAAGGACCGCCGCAGTGGTGAGCACTGGGGTGGACGGCTCTACATGCGCGAGATCTCCCTGCGCATCGACCGGCACCTGGTGAACACCCGGATCACCCCCAACCAGCTGACCTACGTCATGACCGTCGCGGGCGTCCTCGCCGCGCCGGCCCTGCTCGTCCCCGGCATACCGGGAGCGGTGCTGGGCGTGGTCATGGTCCAGCTGTACCTGTTGCTCGACTGCGTCGACGGTGAGGTCGCGCGCTGGAAGAAGCAGTTCTCGCTGGGCGGGGTCTACCTCGACCGGGTCGGCGCCTACCTCTGCGACGCCGCCGTACTCGTCGGGCTCGGCCTGCGCGCCGCCGACCTGTTCGGCACCGGGCGGATCGACTGGCTCTGGGCGTTCCTCGGTACCCTCGCCGCCCTCGGCGCCATCCTGATCAAGGCGGAGACCGACCTCGTCGGTGTCGCACGCCACCAGGGCGGGCTGCCGCCCGTCAAGGAAGCCGCGTCCGAGCCGCGCTCGTCCGGCATGGCGTTCGCCCGGCGGGCCGCCGGAGCGCTCAAGTTCCACCGCCTGATCCTCGGCGTCGAGGCGTCCCTGGTCGTCCTGGCCGCCGCCATCGCCGACATGATCAGGGACGATCTCTTCTTCACCCGCCTCGCGGTCGCGGTCCTGGCGGGCATCGCCCTGCTCCAGACCGTCCTGCACCTGGTGTCGATCCTGGCGTCCAGCCGTCTGAAGTGAGTAACCCATGAAACTCGGCGCGGTCATCATCACCATGGGCAACCGCCCCGTGGAGCTGCGCGCCCTCCTCGATTCGGTCGCCGCCCAGGACGGCGACCGGATCGAGGTCGTGGTCGTCGGCAACGGAGCCCCCGTGCCGGACGTCCCCGAGGGTGTCAGGACCGTGGAGCTGCCCGAGAACCTCGGCATCCCCGGTGGCCGCAACGTCGGCATCGAGGCCTTCGGCCCCGGCGGCACCGACGTGGACGTCCTGCTCTTCCTCGACGACGACGGCCGGCTCCCGAGGACCGACACCGCCGAGCTGTGCCGCCGGGCCTTCGAGGCGGATCCGGAGCTGGGCATCATCAGCTTCCGCATCGCCGACCCCGAGACCGGGACCACCCAGCGGCGGCACGTCCCCCGGCTCCGCGCCTCGGACCCGATGCACTCCTCCCGGGTGACGACCTTCCTCGGCGGCGCCAACGCGGTACGCACCGCGGTGCTCGCCGAGGTCGGCGGGCTGCCCGACGCGTTCTTCTACGCCCACGAGGAGACCGACCTCGCCTGGCGGGCACTCGACGCGGGGTGGCTGATCGACTACCGCGCGGACATGGTCCTCGACCATCCCGCCACCGCCCCGTCCCGGCACGCCGTGTACCACCGGATGGTCGCCCGTAACCGGGTCTGGCTCGCCCGCCGCAACCTCCCCGCCCCGCTGGTCCCGGTCTACCTGGGCACCTGGGTGCTGCTCACGCTGGTACGCCGCCCCTCGGTGCCCGCCCTCAGGGCGTGGTTCGGCGGTTTCCGCGAGGGATGGACCACACCCTGCGGCCCCCGGCGCCCCATGCGGTGGCGTACGGTCTGGCGACTGACGAGGCTGGGCCGTCCTCCCGTGATCTGAGCCTGTGAGGCTCTGAGACCATGGGTTCCGTATGCATTCCTTTCCGGGTCCTGTCCGCCTGCGCCGCGCTCCTTCACCGGCCGCGTGGATCGAAGACGAGAGTTTCCATCTGTGAGTGACACAACGCATGACGGGCGGGTCGCCATGAGCACCCCGCAGTCGGCCGACGAGGGGCTGAGCCCGGCACAGCTGGCCGAGAAGTACGGCCTCACCGTGAGCGGTGCCCGGCCCGGACTGTTCGCCTACGTCCGCCAGCTCTGGGGTCGCCGCCACTTCATCCTGGCGTTCTCCCGGGCGAAGCTGACCGCCCAGTACAGCCAGGCCAAGCTCGGCCAGCTGTGGCAGGTGGCCACCCCGCTGCTGAACGCGCTGGTCTACTACCTGATCTTCGGCCTGATCCTCGGCACGCGGAAGGGGATGGACCAGGAGGTCTTCATCCCGTTCCTGGTGACCGGTGTCTTCGTCTTCACGTTCACCCAGAGCTCGGTGATGGCGGGTGTCCGCGCGATCTCCGGGAACCTCGGCCTGGTGCGGGCCCTGCACTTCCCCCGGGCCTCGCTGCCGGTCTCGTTCTCCCTCCAGCAGCTCCAGCAGCTGCTGTACTCGATGATCGTGCTGATCATCGTCGCGGTGGCGTTCGGCAGCTACCCCACCCTGTCGTGGCTCCTGGTCATCCCCGCCCTGCTCCTGCAGTTCTGCTTCAACACCGGCCTGGCGCTCGTCATGGCCCGCCTCGGGAGCAAGACCCCCGACCTGGCGCAGCTGATGCCCTTCGTCATGCGGACCTGGATGTACGCGTCCGGCGTCATGTTCTCCATCACGGTGATGCTCCAGGACAAGCCGCAGTGGATCGCCAACGTGCTCCAGTACAACCCGGCGGCCATCTACATGGACCTGGTCCGCTTCGCCCTCATCGACGGCTACGGCGCGGGGAACCTCCCGGCCCACGTCTGGCCCGTCGCCACCGCCTGGGCGCTCGTGGTGGGTGCCCTGGGCTTCGTGTACTTCTGGAAGGCAGAGGAGCGGTACGGCCGTGGCTGACGACAACACTCAGGGACGGATCCCCACCGTCATCGCGGACGGCGTCCACATCGTGTACCGCGTCAACGGCGGCGGTGGCGGCAGGGGCAGCGCGACCGCGGCCCTCAGCCGCATGGTGCGCCGCGGCAAGGGCGAGCCCCGCGGCATCCGCAAGGTCCACGCCGTGCGCGGGGTCAGCTTCACCGCCTACCGGGGCGAGGCCATCGGCCTCATCGGCACCAACGGCTCCGGGAAGTCGACGCTGCTGCGCGCCATCGCCGGCCTGCTCCCCACCGAGGAGGGCCGGGTCTACACGGACGGCCAGCCCTCTCTCCTCGGTGTGAACGCCGCCCTGATGAACGACCTCACCGGTGAGCGCAACGTCGTGCTCGGCGGACTCGCCATGGGGATGAGCCGCGAGGAGATCCGCTCCCGCTACGACGGCATCGTGGAGTTCTCCGGGATCAACGAGAAGGGTGACTTCATCACCCTTCCGATGCGGACCTACTCCTCCGGCATGGCGGCCCGCCTGCGGTTCTCCATCGCGGCGGCCAAGAACCACGACGTCCTCATGATCGACGAGGCGCTGGCGACCGGTGACCGGAAGTTCCGGGTCCGTTCCGAGGAGCGCATCCGCGAGCTGCGCAAGGAGGCCGGCACGGTCTTCCTGGTCAGCCACAACAACGGGACGATCCGCGACACCTGCGACCGGGTCCTGTGGCTGGAAAAGGGGGAGCTGCTCATGGACGGGCCGACGGAGGAGGTCCTCCAGGCCTACGAGCGGGAGACCGGCAAGTAGGACGGCCGCCGGCACGGGCCGGACACCTCGGGCGATGCCTGGCGAAACGCTTCGCCTGGCGGCCGCCCGGGGTGTCCGGCCCGTCCGCCCGTGGTGGTAGCCGGAGATCGCTTCTCCACCTGGCGGACGATGCCAAGTGTCCCGATGCCGTGGAAGGTTGGGGCTCCGGAAGTCGGGCGCGACGGCGCACAACACCCGGTCGAAGCCGTGTGATCCGTACAACGTAAGCTGTACCGGTGCTGATTCGCGGCAAGTGTGCCGATACGCCCGCAGCACGCGACCAGGGTGCGCAGGGGCACTCGGGAGGTCGGGCGGCGTGTCCGAAAAGGGATGTTTTGGGTCAGCAGTGTAGAACGGGAGATGTGACGGCAATGACGGACAATCTCCAGCTCCGACGTGGTTTCGCCGTCCCCGCGCCGGGCGGTACGACGTGACCCGTACCCGTCAGGCGCCCCCGGTCGCCACGCTCGACAAGGCCGCGGACGAGAACTTCCCCGTGGCTCCCTTCTTTCTGCCCCGCGCCTGGCGCGACGACCTGATGGCGGTCTACGGATACGCCCGGCTCGTCGACGACATCGGCGACGGCGACCTCGCCCCCGGCGGTGCCGACGCCCGCCACCTGGGCCTGGAGTCCGGACGGAGCGACGACCGGCTCGCCATGCTCGACGCCTTCGAGGCCGACCTGCGCCGCGTCTTCTCCACCGACGGCGACGACCCGCACCACCCCCTGCTGCGCGCCCTGCGCCCCACCGTGCGCCGTCGCGCGCTCACCCCCGAGCCGTTCCTCGGGCTGATCGAGGCCAACCGGCAGGACCAGAAGGTCCGCCGCTACGCGACCTGGGACGAACTCCTCGCGTACTGCGAACTCTCGGCCAACCCCGTCGGCAGGCTGGTCCTCGCCCTCACCGGGACGTCCAGCCCGGAGCGGGTACGCCGCTCGGACGCCGTCTGCACCGCGCTGCAGATCGCCGAACACCTCCAGGACGTCACCGAGGACCTCGGCCGCGACCGGATCTATCTGCCCGCCGACGACATGGCGCGCTTCCACGTGACCGAGGCCGACCTGGCCGCTCCGACCGCCGGGGCGTCGGTCCGGGCCCTGATCGCCTGGGAAGCGGCACGCGCCCGGGAACTGCTGGATGAGGGCGTCCCCCTGGTGGGCAGCGTCCAGGGCAGGCTCCGACTGCTGCTCGCCGGATTCGTCGCCGGAGGGCGGGCCGCCCTCGACGCGGTCGCGGCGGCCGGCTTCGACGTACTGCCCGGACCGCCCAAGCCCACGAAGCCCAGCCTGCTGCGCGAAGTGGGAGTTGTCTTGCGAAGTGCGCGAAGAGAGGGATGACTCCGAAAGTGGAGGGACAGACGACGTCCATGTCGGCACCGGTAGCGGCGGCATACAGCTACTGCGAGGCCGTCACGGGTCAGCAGGCACGTAACTTCGCCTACGGCATCAGGCTGCTTCCGTCCGAGAAGCGGCAGGCGATGTCCGCGCTGTACGCCTTCTCCCGCCGGGTCGACGACATCGGCGACGGCGAACTCGACCCCGGGACGAAGAAGACGCGGCTGGAGAGCACCCGCGAGCTGCTCGGCAGGGTCCGCGACGGCAAGGTCGAGGAGGACGACACCGACCCGGTCGCCGTCGCGCTCGCCGACGCCGCCCGGCGGTTCCCGCTGCCCCTCGGCGGCCTCGACGAGCTGATCGACGGCGTGCTGATGGACGTGCGCGGAGCGACGTACGAGACCTGGGACGACCTGAAGACCTACTGCCGCTGCGTCGCCGGAGCCATCGGCCGCCTCAGCCTCGGCGTCTTCGGTACGGAGCCCGGCGCGCCCGGGGCCGACCGCGCCGCCGAGTACGCCGACACCCTCGGGCTCGCCCTCCAGCTCACCAATATCCTGCGCGACGTGCGCGAGGACGCCGCCAACGGCCGTACCTACCTCCCCGCCGACGACCTCGCCAAGTTCGGCTGCTCCGAGGGCTTCCACCGGGCAACCCCGCCCGTCGGTTCGGACTTCGCGGGCCTCATCCACTTCGAGGTCCGCCGGGCCCGCGCGCTCTTCGCCGAGGGATACCGGCTGCTGCCGATGCTGGACCGCCGCAGCGGCGCCTGCGTCGCCGCGATGGCCGGGATCTACCGCCGCCTGCTGGACCGCATCGAGCGCGACCCCGCGGCCGTCCTGCGCGGCCGGGTCTCCCTGCCCGGCCACGAGAAGGCGTACGTGGCGGTCCGCGGCCTCTCCGGACTCGACGCGCGCCATGTCTCGCGCCTGACCAGGACCGGCCGCCCGTGACCCACTACGGCGAACCCGTGTACCGGGCAACCTTCCACTGGCCGACGACGTCCTTCCCTGGGACGATTCTGTGGTCCACGACCCGACGGGAGGGCGAGGCATGACCGGCACCGCACCGCTCCCCACGCGCGCCGTGGTCGTCGGCGGCGGCCTCGCGGGCATCACCTCCGCGCTCCGCCTCGCCGACGCCGGGGCCGACGTGACCCTCCTCGAAGGGCGCCCCCGGCTCGGCGGACTCGCCTTCTCCTTCCGCCGCGGCGACCTGACGGTCGACAACGGACAGCACGTCTACCTGCGCTGCTGCACCGCGTACCGCTGGTTCCTGGACCGCATCGGCGCGGCCGGCCTCGCCCCGCTCCAGGACCGCCTCGACGTACCCGTCCTCGACGTGGGCCGGCCCGCCGGACCCCGCCTCGGACGGCTCCGGCGCACCAACCTGCCCGTACCGCTGCACCTCGCCGGCGGGCTCGCCGCCTACCCGCACCTCTCGCTCGCCGAGAAGGCGAGCGTGGGCCGGGCCGCGCTCGCCCTCGGCCGGCTCGACCCGGCCGACCCCGCGCTGGACACCGTCAGCTTCGCCGACTGGCTGCGCCGGTACGGCCAGTCCCCGAGGACCGTCGAAGCCCTCTGGGACCTCGTCGGCGTCGCCACCCTCAACGCGACCGCGGAGAACGCCTCCATGGCGCTCGCCGCGATGGTCTTCAAGACCGGCCTGCTCTCCGAGCCCGGCGCCGCCGACATCGGATGGGCGGCCGTACCGCTCGGCGAGCTCCACGACGTCCTCGCCCGCAAGGCGCTCGACGCGGCCGGAGTACGCACCGAACTGCGCGCCAAGGCCACTTCGCTCACCCGGGCCGAGGACGGCACCTGGACGGTCCGGACCGAGAACGAGCGGATCGAGGCCGACGCCGTGGTCCTCGCCCTCCCGCAGCGGGAGACCCACGCACTGCTGCCCGCCGGAGCCGTCGAGGACCAGGACCGGCTGCTCGCCATCGAGGATGCCCCCATCCTCAACGTGCACGTCGTCTACGACCGCAAGGTGCTGCGCCGGCCGTTCTTCGCCGCGCTCGGCTCCCCGGTCCAGTGGGTCTTCGACCGGACCGGACCCTCCGGGCTCCGCGGCCCGGGCCAGTACCTCGCACTGTCGCAGTCGGCCGCCGGGGACGAGATCGACCTGCCCGTCGCCGAACTGCGCGCCCGCTACCTGCCCGAACTGGAGCGCCTCTTCCCGGCGGCGAGAGGCGCGGGCATCCGCGACTTCTTCGTCACCCGCGAGCGCACCGCGACCTTCGCGCCGGCCCCCGGCACCGGGCGGCTGCGCCCCGGGGCCCGTACCCGGCTGCCGGGACTCGCCCTGGCGGGCGCGTGGACGGCGACCGGGTGGCCCGCCACCATGGAGGGCGCCGTCCGCAGCGGGACCACCGCCGCCACAACAGCGATCCAGGGGCTCAGGAGCCCGCACGAACATCCGCTGCAGGAGGCGGCATGAGCAGTACCACCGGAACAAGAGGAGAGTCAGTGACCCCGGCGAATCCGGCTTTCGACACCGTGGCGGACACCACGGACGTCACCGCGCTTCTGGAGCGCGGACGGGCCCTGTCAGCGCCGGTGCTGCGGGCTGCCGTGGACCGGCTCGCGCCGCCCATGGACACCGTCGCGGCCTACCACTTCGGCTGGATCGACGCCGACGGACGGCCCGCCGCCGGAGACGGCGGCAAGGCGGTCCGCCCCGCGCTCGCGCTGCTGTCGGCCGAGGCCGCGGGCGCCCCCGCCGAGGCCGGTATCCCCGGCGCCGTGGCGGTCGAACTCGTGCACAACTTCTCGCTGCTGCACGACGACCTGATGGACGGCGACGAGCAGCGCCGCCACCGCGACACGGTCTGGAAGGTGCACGGCCCCGCCCAGGCGATCCTCGTCGGCGACGCCCTGTTCGCACTGGCCAACGAACTCCTCCTGGAGCTCGGCACCGTCGAGGCGGGGCGCGCCGCACGCCGCCTGACCACCGCCACCCGCAAGCTCATCGACGGCCAGGCGCAGGACATCTCCTACGAGCACCGCGAGCGGGTCACCGTCGAGGAGTGCCTGGAGATGGAGGGCAACAAGACCGGCGCCCTCCTCGCCTGCGCCGTCTCCATCGGCGCGGTGCTCGGCGGAGCCGACGACCGGACGGCCGACACCCTGGAGTCCTACGGCTACCACCTGGGCCTCGCCTTCCAGGCCGTCGACGACCTGCTCGGCATCTGGGGCGACCCGGAGTCCACCGGCAAGCAGACCTGGAGCGACCTGCGCCAGCGCAAGAAGTCGCTGCCCGTGGTCGCCGCCCTCGCGGCCGGCGGCCCGGCCTCCGAGCGGCTCGGCGCCCTGCTCTCCGCCGACGCCAAGAGCAGCGATTTCGACAGCTTCTCCGAGGAAGAGTTCGCCGCCCGCGCGGCACTCATCGAGGAGGCGGGCGGCCGTGAGTGGACCGCTCAGGAAGCCCGTCGTCAGCACGCCGTCGCCATCGAGGCGCTGAACGGTGTCGACATGCCGGGGGAAGTACGGGCGCAGCTCACCGCGCTCGCCGATTTCGTCGTCGTCCGAAAGAGATGATCACCATTCGCATATGACTCGCAGTCGCCGGCCGGTGTCCCTCGGGGCACCGGCCGACGGAGACCCCAGCACAGCAGAGGACCGAACTGCACGAAGGGGAAGCCATGACAGCGACGACCGACGGAAGCACCGGGGCTGTGCACCCTCGCACGGTCCCGGGCGATCCGACCGACACAACCATCACGGCGGACGGCGTACTGGACGCCGCCCGCCGGGCCGCGGAACGCTCAGTGGAGCATCTTCTCGGCAGGCAGGACGAGCAGGGATGGTGGAAGGGCGACCTGGCCACCAACGTCACCATGGACGCGGAAGACCTGCTGCTCCGCCAGTTCCTCGGTATCCAGGACCCCGGCACCCTCGAGGCCGCCTCCCTCTTCATCCGCGGCGAGCAACGGGGCGACGGCACCTGGGCCACCTTCTACGGAGGCCCGAGCGACCTCTCCGCCACCATCGAGGCGTACGTGGCGCTGCGGCTGGCCGGCGACCTGCCGGACGAGCCGCACATGGCCCGGGCCGCCGCCTGGGTGCGGGACGAGGGCGGGATCGCCGCCTCCCGCGTGTTCACCCGGATCTGGCTCGCCCTCTTCGGCTGGTGGAAGTGGGACGACCTCCCGGAACTCCCGCCCGAGCTGATGTTCTTTCCTTCCTGGGTACCTCTCAATATCTATGACTTCGGCTGCTGGGCCCGCCAGACCATTGTTCCGCTGACCATCGTCTCGGCGAAGCGGCCCGTACGGCCCGCTCCGTTCTCCCTCGACGAACTGCACACCGACGCGTCCCGGCCCAACCCGCCCGTGCGCAAGGCCTCTCCGGTGAGCTGGGACGGCGTCTTCCAGCGGCTGGACAAGGCGCTGCACCTCTACCACCGGATCGCGCCGCGCCGGCTCCGCAGGACCGCGATGAACGCGGCGGCCCGGTGGATCATCGAACGCCAGGAGAGCGACGGCTGCTGGGGCGGGATCCAGCCCCCCGCCGTCTACTCCGTGATCGCCCTGCACCTGCTCGGCTACGACCTCGACCACCCGGTGATGCGCGCCGGGCTCGCGTCGCTGGACCGGTTCGCCGTGCGACGCCCGGACGGCGCGCGCATGATCGAGGCGTGTCAGTCCCCGGTGTGGGACACCTGCCTGGCCACCATCGCGCTGGCCGACGCCGGACTCTCCCCGGACCACCCGGCGCTGGTCAAGGCGGCGGACTGGATGCTCGGCGAGGAGATCGTGCGGCCGGGGGACTGGTCCGTACGCAGGCCCCAACTACCGCCGGGCGGCTGGGCGTTCGAGTTCCACAATGACAACTACCCGGACATCGACGACACCGCGGAGGTCGTGCTCGCGCTGCGCCGGGTCCGCCACCCCGAGCCCGCCAGGGTCGAGGCAGCCATCGAGCGCGGGGTGCGCTGGACGGTCGGCATGCAGTCGCGTGGAGGAGCTTGGGGCGCCTTCGACGCGGACAACACCAGTCCGTTCCCGAACAGGCTGCCGTTCTGCGACTTCGGTGAGGTGATCGACCCTCCGTCCGCCGACGTCACCGGCCACGTCGTGGAGATGATGGCCTACGAGGGACGCGCCGGGGACCCACGCGTCCGCCGCGGAATCGACTGGCTCCTCGCCGAACAGGACGCGAGCGGCGCCTGGTTCGGCCGCTGGGGCGTCAACTACGTCTACGGCACCGGGTCGGTGGTGCCGGCGCTGGTCGCCGCCGGGCTGCCCACCACCCACTCCTCGGTCCGCCGCGCGGTGCGCTGGCTGGAGTCCGTCCAGAACGACGACGGTGGATGGGGCGAGGACCTGCGCTCCTACCAGGACAGCAAGTGGATCGGCCGGGGCGAGTCGACGGCCTCGCAGACCGCCTGGGCCCTGCTCGCGCTGCTGGCCGCCGGAGAGCACGAGAGCCCCGCCGTCACCCGGGGGATCACCTTCCTGACCCGGACCCAGCAGGAGGACGGCTCCTGGGACGAGCCGTACTTCACCGGGACCGGCTTCCCCTGGGACTTCTCCATCAACTACCACCTCTACCGTCAGGTCTTCCCGCTCACCGCACTGGGGCGTTACGTGCACGGTGACCCCCTCGCCGCCCGGGCCGCGAGCCCGGCGGGGATCTGATGGGCGGGTCCCGGACCCCCGGCGGACCGCCGGCCGGACTGCTCGTCGCCTGCGCGCTCGGCATCGAGCAGTTCGCCCTGCGGAGCGGGCCGCGCGGCGGCGGTCCGGTCACCGTACTGCGGACGGGGATGGGCCCGAGGGCGGCCGAGACGGCCCTCGGGCGCGCCCTGGTCCGGGAGGAGATGCGCGGTGCGGCCGTCGTCGCCTCCGGGTTCTGCGCCGGCCTCGCGCCCGGGATGCACCCGGGCGATCTGGTCGTCGCCGAGGAGACCAGATCCGCCCACGGGACCACCGCCTGCGACGGCGTAACCGTGCTGGTCGACGCGGTGTCCCGGCTGTTTCCCGGCCGGACCGTGCACACCGGCCCCCTGACCGGCTCCGACCACGTCGTGAGGGGCGCCGAGCGGGCGGCCCTCGCGGCGACCGGGGCCATCGCCGTGGACATGGAGTCCGCGGCGACCCTCAGTACCGCTCTGCGTCACGGACCACGCCCGGTTGCGGCCGTACGGGTGGTCGTGGACGCTCCAGAGCATGAGCTCGTCCGAGTTGCCACGGTGCGCGGTGGAATATCGGCTTTCCGCGTTCTTCGTGCCGTCCTGCCGGCTTTTCATGAATGGCACCGATCTTTGTTGCTCCCCCGGAGGTGAGCCAGATGGCCATGCCGCTCCGCCAAACCATCAAGGTTGCGACGTACCTTGCCGAACAGAAGATCCGCAAGCGTGAGAAGTTCCCGCTGATCGTCGAGCTGGAGCCCCTGTTCGCCTGCAATCTGGCCTGCGAGGGGTGCGGGAAGATCCAGCACCCCGCCGGAGTGCTCAAGCAGCGCATGCCGGTCGCCCAGGCGGTCGGAGCCGTACTCGAATCCGGTGCCCCGATGGTCTCCATCGCCGGTGGGGAACCGTTGATGCACCCTCAGATCGACGAGATCGTGCGGCAGTTGGTGGCCAAGAAGAAGTACGTGTTCCTCTGCACCAACGCCATGCTGCTGCGCAAGAAGATCGAGAAGTTCACCCCCTCCCGGTATTTCGCCTTCGCGGTCCACATCGACGGGCTGCGCGAGCGCCACGACGAATCCGTCGCCAAGGAAGGCGTGTTCGACGAGGCGGTGGAGGCGATCAAGGAAGCCAAGAGGCGGGGTTTCCGGGTCACCACCAACTCCACGTTCTTCAACACCGACACCCCCCAGACCATCATCGAGGTGCTCAACTACCTCAACGACGACCTGAAGGTCGACGAGATGATGATCTCCCCGGCGTACGCCTACGAGAAGGCACCCGACCAGGAACACTTCCTCGGCGTGGAACAGACCCGCGAGCTCTTCAAGAAGACGTTCGCGGGCGGCAACCGGGCACGCTGGCGCCTCAACCACTCGCCGCTCTTCCTCGACTTCCTCGAGGGCAAGGCGGACTTCCCCTGCACCGCCTGGGCCATCCCGAACTACTCCCTCTTCGGCTGGCAGCGCCCCTGCTACCTGATGAGCGACGGGTACGTCCCCACGTACCGGCAGCTCATCGAGGAGACCGACTGGGACAAGTACGGCCGCGGCAAGGACCCGCGCTGCGCCAACTGCATGGCGCACTGCGGCTACGAACCCACCGCCGTGCTCGCCACCATGGGCTCGCTCAAGGAATCGCTGCGCGCGGCCCGGGAGACGGTCGCCGGCAGCCGGTAGTCCGAGGAGGGCGGTCACGGCCGGGGCACCCCTGCCGTGACCGCCCTCCTTCCACCAGGAACCAGAGAGGGGGCACGTACGTGACCTTGCTGGAATCCATCGGGGGACCACGGGACCTCGCACCGCTCGGCGGACCGCAACTGACCGAACTCGCCGCGGACATCAGAGCGCTCCTCGTGCGGGCGGTGTCGCGCAGCGGCGGACACCTCGGCCCGAACCTCGGCGTCGTGGAACTCACCATCGCCCTGCACCGGGTCTTCGACTCGCCGAGGGACCGCATCCTGTGGGACACCGGCCACCAGAGCTACGTGCACAAACTCCTCACCGGCCGCCAGGACTTCTCGAAACTGCGGAGCAAGGGCGGCCTCTCGGGCTACCCCTCCCGCGCCGAGTCCGAGCACGACGTCATCGAGAACTCGCACGCGTCCACCGCGCTCGGCTGGGCGGACGGCCTCGCCAAGGCCAACGAACTCCTCGGCAGGGACGACCACGTCGTCGCCGTCGTCGGCGACGGCGCCCTCACCGGCGGCATGGCCTGGGAGGCGCTGAACAACATCGCGGCCGCGAGGGACCGCCCCGTGATCGTCGTGGTGAACGACAACACCCGCTCGTACGCCCCGACCATCGGCGGCCTCGCCGACCACCTCGCGACCCTCCGTACCACCGACGGCTACGAACGCTTCCTCGCCCGGTGCAAGGAGCTCCTGGAACGCACCCCGGTCGTCGGACAGCCGTTGTACGGCTCGCTGCACGGCGCGAAGAAGGGGTTCAAGGACACCTTCGCCCCGCAGGGGCTCTTCGAGGACCTCGGCCTCAAGTACATCGGACCGGTCGACGGCCACGACATCGCCGCCGTCGAGTCCGCCCTCGTGCGGGCCAAGAACTTCCGGGGGCCTGTCCTCGTCCACTGCATCACCGAGAAGGGCCGCGGCTACACCCCCGCTCTGAAGGACGAGGCCGACCGCTTCCACGCCGTGGGGGCGATGGACCCGCTGACCTGCCTCCCGCTCACCGCCCCCGCCGGGCCCTCGTGGACCTCCGTCTTCGGCGAGGAGATCGCGCGGATCGGCGCAGAGCGCCCCGACGTGGTCGCCCTCACCGCCGCCATGCTCCACCCCGTCGGGCTCACCGCGTTCGCTGCGGCCTTCCCGGACCGGGTCGTGGACGTGGGCATCGCCGAGCAGCACGCCGCGGTCTGTGCCGCCGGCATGGCCGCAGGCGGACTGCACCCCGTCGTCGCCGTCTACGCCACCTTCCTCAACCGCGCCTTCGACCAGGTGCTGATGGACGTGGCCCTGCACCGCGGCGGCGTGACGTTCGTGCTCGACCGGGCCGGGATCACCGGCACGGACGGCCCCTCCCACAACGGCATGTGGGACCTCTCGGTCCTCCAGGTCGTCCCCGGCCTGCGGATCGCCGCCCCCCGTGACGCCGACCAGCTCCGGGCGCAGCTCCGCGAGGCCGTCGACGTCGCCGACGCGCCCACCGTCGTCAGGTTCCCCAAGGAGTCCGTGGGGGAGACGGTCCCCGCCGTCGGACGCGTCGGGGGCATGGACGTCCTGCACCGGGGCGAGCGCCCCGACGTGCTGCTGGTGGCGGTTGGGGCGATGGCCCCGGTCTGCCTGCACGCCGCCGACCTGCTGAAGGGCTCGGGCATCGGGTGCACCGTCGTCGACCCGCGCTGGGTCCGGCCGGTCGACGAGCAGCTCGCCCCCCTTGCCGCCGGCCACCGGCTGGTCGCGGTAGTCGAGGACAACTGCCGTACCGGAGGCGTCGGCTGGGCGGTCGGACAGGCGTTGCGGGACGCGGGAGTGGACGTACCGCTGCGGACCTACGGGGTTCCCGAGGAGTTCCTCGCCCACGCCAAACGCGGCGAGGTGCTCGCCGACATCGGACTGACCCCGGTGGAGATCGCGGGCCGGATCGGCGCGGCACTGGCGGGACGGCCCGAAGACCCGGACCGCCGTACCGACGAGGAGACGGCGGGACCGGAGGCGGTACCGCGACGCGTACCGACGGCCGGGAACGGCACGGAACGAGGGCGAGAGCGAGGACGAGGACGAGTGGCGCGCGGAGAGACGAAGGAGACGAGCGGGGAATGAAGGACGACAGGACAGGCGGCGTCGGCAGCACCGGCACCACCCGGCGCACCGGCGACGCCGACGGCGTGGGCAAAGGATTCGATCTCGCGACGCTGCTCGCGGAGCGCGGCGCCGAACGCTACGAACTCCACGCGCGCCATCTCAACCACCAGCTGCCGCGCATGCTGCACACCATCGGCTTCGACAAGGTCTACGAACGGGCCGAGGGAGCCTACTTCTGGGACGCCGACGGCAACGACTACCTCGACATGCTCGCCGGATTCGGAGTGATGGGCCTCGGCCGGCACCACCCGGTCGTCCGCAAGGCCCTGCACGATGTGCTCGACGCCTCCCTCGCCGACCTCACCCGCTTCGACTGCCAGCTGCTGCCCGGCCTGCTGGCCGAGAAGCTCCTCACCCACAGCCCCCACCTCGACCGCGTCTTCTTCGGCAACAGCGGCACCGAGGCCGTCGAGACGGCCCTCAAGTTCGCCCGCTACGCCACGGGCAAGCCGCGCGTCCTCTACTGCACCCACGCCTTCCACGGCCTCACCACCGGCTCGCTCTCCGTCAACGGCGAGGACGGGTTCCGCGACGGCTTCGCCCCGCTGCTCCCGGACACCGCCCTCGCCCTCGGCGACCTCGACGCGCTGCGCCGCGAACTCAAACGGGGCGACGTGGCGGCGCTGGTCGTCGAACCCATCCAGGGCAAGGGCGTGCTCGCGGCGCCGCCCGGCTTCCTGCGGGAGGCCCAGGAACTCCTGCACCGGCACAAGGCGCTGCTGATCGCGGACGAGGTGCAGACCGGTCTCGGCCGGACCGGCGACTTCTACGCGTACCAGCACGAGGAGGGGGTCGAGCCGGACCTGGTCTGCGTCGCCAAGGCACTCTCCGGCGGCTACGTGCCGGTCGGAGCCACCCTCGGCAAGGACTGGATCTTCAAGAAGGTCTACTCGTCCATGGACCGGGTGCTCGTCCACTCCGCCAGCTTCGGCTCGAACGCCCAGGCCATGGCGGCCGGGCTCGCGGTCCTCTCGGTCATGGAGAACGAGGAGATCGTCGCCAACGCCCGGCGCACCGGCGACCTGCTGCGGGCACGGCTCGCCGCGCTGGTCGACCGGTACGAGCTGCTGCACGAGGTGCGCGGGCGCGGGCTGATGGTCGGCATCGAGTTCGGACGGCCGTCGTCCATCAAGCTGCGCGGCCGGTGGACGATGCTCCAGGCCGCCCGCAAGGGGCTCTTCGCCCAGATGGTTGTCGTACCGTTGTTGCAGAAGCACCGGATCCTCACCCAGGTCTCCGGCGACCACCTCGAAGTGATCAAGCTGATTCCGCCGCTGATCATCGGCGAGACCGAGGTCGACCGGTTCGTGACGGCCTTCGAGTCGGTCATGGACGACGCCCACAGCGGGGGCGGTCTGATGTGGGACTTCGGCCGCACGCTGGTGAAGCAGGCGGTGGCCAACCGCTGACACTTCCGAAGTGCTTTTGCCTCTGAGGCAAGAAATTTGCCTCAGAGGAAAGTCGGTGGCGCAATGGAGGCATGAATCCTCCTGACGGAGGGGTGGCCGACGACCTCCCCGGTGTCGCCCCCCGCCTGCGCGAGCTGCGCCGCAGCCGAGGCCTCACCCTGGAGGCCGCAGCGCAGCGCGCGGGACTCTCCCCGGCCCATCTCTCCCGGCTCGAAACGGGAAACCGGCAGCCCTCGCTGCCCGTGCTTCTCGGCCTCGCCAGGATCTACGGTACGACCGTCTCCGAACTCCTCGGCGAGATCCCCCCGGAACGCGACGCGATCGTGCGCGGCGGCCGGTTCGACGGGCCCGAGGCCGACGGATGGATGTACCGCCGGGCCGGCGGGCCCGGCCGCGCCATGCAGGCCCTGCGGGTGCGCGTCCCGTACGGCGCGCAGGGTGACCTGGTGCGGGTCCACCCGGGGGAGGAGTGGCTTTACGTCCTCGAAGGGCGGCTGCGGGTCAGCCTCGGCGAATCCACGCACGAGCTCGGGCCCGGCGACAGCGCCCACTTCGACTCGCTCACCCCGCACCGGATCGCCGCCGCCGGACCGGAGGGCGCCGAGCTGATCTTCGTGCACACCCTGTTGCAGAGCCCCGCCGCCGAGCTGTGCCTCGGCGACGGGACCCGCCGGCGCTGACCGCGCCCGGCACCCCGGTGCCGCGCCCATTCCTCGTACGCCCGGCCCCGGGCGCACGGCAGAGAGGACCGTCATGTCCGATTCGGAGCACTACGACCCGCTGACCCCCCGGCAGACCGGTGTCCGCGACACCCGGGACACCCAGGAACGGAAGATGCCGCGCGGGATGGTCATCCGGCTGGTCGCCTATCTGGTCGCCGGGCATGTTGTCGCGGCCTTCCTCTACATCCTGTTTGCCGTCGCCGGGGGCAACCAGTAGCGGAACCGTACGGACGCCGCCTACGCCTCGTCCAGCAGCCTCTCGCGCAGCCGCTCCCTGGTCTCGCCGGAGAGCCGCAGCCCCTCCGCGAAGTAGCGCTCCGACGTGCCCCAGTTCTCCTCGATGGTGGCGAAGGCGGCGTCCAGATAGTCGATGTGCGCCCCGAACAGCGGGTTGAGCAGGCTCATCACCTCGGTGGAGACCAGGGGGTCCGCGCTGTCGCCGCGCCGCAGGCGGTACCGGCGGTGGGCGTCGTTGGACTTGAGGTAGTCCGCCGCGATCGCCTCGCGCTCCACCCCGACCGCGAGCAGGGTCACCGCCATCGTCAGACCCGCCCGGTCCTTGCCCGCGGCGCAGTGCATCAGCGCCGGCACACTGTCCTCCGCCAGGGCGTGCAGGACCCGGCTGTGTTCGGCCGTGCGGTCGGTGATGATCGAGCGGTACGAGGCGAGCATCCGCTCCGTACCCTTGCCGTCGGCCAGCAGTGAGCGCAGCTGCGCGATGTCGCCCTCGCGCACCAGACGCCAGAAACCGGCCCCGTCGGCGGGGTCCGAGAGTGGGATGCGGACGTTGCGGACGCCCGGCAGCTCCACGTCGAAGCCGTCCAGCTTCTGGTCGGCCGCGTTACGGAAGTCGAAGACCGTGTGCAGGCCGAGCCGGCCGAGGAAGACGGCGTCCTCCGCGGTGGCGGCGGCGAGGTGGCCGCTGCGGAAGAGCCTCCCGTGCCGTACCCGCCGTCCATCGGTGGTGGGCAGCCCGCCCACGTCCCTGAAGTTACGGACCCCGCTCAGCTCGGGTTCGGCCGGCGAGAACTGCGGCACCTGCGTCACAGCGGCTCCTCGGTGCTTCTGCGCGCCGGCGCTGCTCGCCGACGTCGGCTCGTCGCGACCCTACGACATCGCTCCGCGGTACCGAAGGGGCGGCGGCAGGTCCTCGCGGACTGAAGAACCGTCACCAGTGATGTGCGCGACATGTCCGTATTGTACGGATTTCACGCAACATCATCCGTTTATAGGGGAGATGGCGGGTGATCTGGTGAGCGGGATCATATCCGTGACCGTGCGTGCCCGGGGCGCCGGAGGACTCTCCTTCCGTCGTGCGGAATGCCAAGATCCGTAATCCACGGAGGGTGACCGGAAAAGAGTGCTGAAATCGACGTGCGGATTCCGTTCCGCTTGTGATGGCTTGTTCCGTCCGGCCCGGCTCGATTACGTTCACCATCACTCCGGACGGACCGCCTAATCCTGCCGCCGCCCGGAATTCGCACTCACTATGCGTGGCAGGAGCGGGGGACCCAGGTAAGCCGCCGACCGGAGTTGTTCCGGCCGGCTCGGGGTGAAGTCGTGTTCAGCACGACCGGGCATCTCCAGCCCGAACCCGACAGCTCACCTCGTAGGCGCCGGAGAGGAATTCCCCCATGCCCATCCCGGGTAAGCACCGTCGTAAGAAGTCCGGCCCGATCGCTCGCGGCATCCTCGCCGTCGGAGCCGGCGGCGCCGTCGTCGCCCTGCCGCTCCTCGGAGCCACGGGTGCCCACGCCGCTGAGCAGTCGGCCCCCACCGCCGCCCAGTCCGCCCAGCAGTCCGCCAAGACCTACAAGGTCGTCCCCGGCGACTACCTGGCGAAGATCGCCGCCCAGCACAAGATCAAGGGTGGCTGGGAGAAGCTCTACCAGGACAACCGCGAGGTCGTCGGCGGCAACCCGAGCCTGATCCTCCCGGGCATGAAGCTGACGCTCGGCGCCCAGGCGTCCGGCTCGGCCTCCAGCGCGTCCTCCGCCAAGGCCGAGACCGCGAAGACCGAGACCGCGAAGACCGAGAGCAGCACCGCGGCCAAGACCGGGACGAAGGCCGCCCCGGCGGCCAAGACCGAGTCCGCCGCGACCACCACCAAGGCCGCCGACAGCAACAGCACCGGCTGGACCACCCCGGTCGCCAACGCGACCGTCACCACGCAGTACCACGCCTCCGGCTCCATGTGGTCCAGCGGTTACCACACCGGCTCCGACTTCAGCGCCGCCACCGGCACCGTCGTCCGCGCCGTCGGGCCCGGCACCGTCGTCTCCGCCGGCTACGACGGCGCCTACGGCAACGAGGTCATCATCAAGCACGCCGACGGCATGTACTCCCAGTACGCGCACCAGTCGCAGCTGATGGTCTCGGCCGGCCAGACCGTCACCGGCGGCCAGCAGATCGGCCTCTCGGGTGCCACCGGCAACGTCACCGGCCCGCACCTCCACTTCGAGATCCGCACCACCCCGAGCTACGGCTCGGACGTGGACCCGATCGCCTACCTGCGTTCGCACGGCGTCTCCATCTGAGACAACTCCCGATGACGGTCGTCACGATCCGTCAGGGCTTCGAGGGGCGGTACGCGCAAGCGTGCCGCCCCTCTACTTATTCCGGCTTTACCAAAAACTGACCGGGTGGGCTATCTCACCCCCCGTCAACCCCTTCTTACGGTCGCGTAGGTCACATTGGAAGAGGCAAGATATGTGGCCGTGGCAGACGATTCGAGAATCCAGAAGACAGACATCATCGGGTCGTACGCGGCGATCGGCGACAGTTTCACCGAAGGAGTCGGAGACCCCGGACCCGACGGGACCTATGTCGGCTGGGCGGACCGTTTCGCGGTTCTCCTGGCGGACCAGCTTCCCGTCCTCGACGAGGCGACGAGCTCCGATTCCCTGCGCGGGGAATTCCGGTACGCCAATCTCGCGGTACGCGGACGACTCCTCGACCAGATCGTCGAGGAGCAGATCCCCCGCGCCAAGGAGCTCGCACCGGACCTGGTGAGCTTCTGCGCCGGGGGCAACGACATCATCCGGCCCGGCACGGACCCGGACGACCTTGCCGAGCGCTTCGAGCGCGCGGTCGCCGACCTCACCAACGCCGTCGGCACCGTCATGGTCACCACCGGATTCGACACCCGTGGTGTGCCGGTCCTGCGCCACATGCGCGGCAAGATCGCCACGTACAACGTGCACCTGCGGGCCATCGCGGACCGCTACCACTGCCCGGTGCTCGACCTCTGGTCCCTCCGCTCGATCCAGGACCGCCGCGCCTGGGACGACGACCGGCTCCACCTGTCCACCGGAGGGCACACCAGGGTGGCACTGCGCGCCGCGCAGGTCCTCGGTCTGGAGATCCCGGCCGACCCCGACCAGCCGTGGCCCCCGCAGGTCCAGCGGAACACCTTCGAGGTGCGGCGCGACGACATCCACTGGGCACGCGAGTACCTCGTGCCGTGGATCGGCCGCCGGCTGCGCGGCGAGTCCTCCGGCGACGAGGTCGCCGCGAAGCGCCCGGACCTGCTGCCGCTCTGAGCCGCACACGTGCCCGCCGCGACGCGCCGGGCGCTACACCAGGGGAAGCCGGAGACGTGACGGGCCCGCCGCGGCGGGCCCGGCCGGCGTCGCCGGAACCCGCTCCAGGACACCTCCGGCGAACACGTCGTACAACGGCAGCGACTCCAGGTGCACGTACCCGATGTGGCAGTCGCAGACCGCCAGCGGGCAGGTCCTCGGGCCGAGCGCCCGGCGGTAGCTCCCGTCGTAGAGACTGCCCAGCTCCGCCTTGACGAAATGGCACCGGCGCACGGTGCCGTCCCCGTCCACCGAGATCACCGACTCCCCGGTCCGGCACGGCAGCCCCGCCGAGCGGTGCGGATGCCGGCTGTACGGGAACAGCGGGTCGAGCGCCGTCCAGCGCTCCGCCTCCGCGTCCGTGTACGTACGCCCCTCGGCGGCGTTCACCCACAGGTACACCGGCTCCGGCAGGTCCGCCCGCAGCCTCCGTGCCTCGGAAAGGTGTTCCTCGAAACCGACGACCCCCACGCTGTACCGCACCCCTGCCGCGGTCAGCTCCCGGCACTTGCCGAGGAACCGGTCGTACGGGGTCTGGCCCGGGTGGTAGGTGCACCAGAGCGCCACCCGCTCCGGGTCCGCCCCGGACAGCCAGCCGGTCCTGCCGCTGAGGTTCGTCTGGATCGCGACCCGCGCCACCTGCGGCAGGTGGGACAGCTCGACCAGCGCCCGCCGGTACCAGGACCGCACCAGCCCCTCGCCCCACGGGGTGAAGAGCACCGAGAGGCGGTCCCCGGTCTGTGCGGCGACCCATGCCGTGAAGCGTTCGAGCGCCGCCCGGTCGGCCGCGAGCTGCTCCCGGCTGTCCCGCCTCTTGGCGAACGGGCAGTAGGGGCAGTCGTAGTCGCAGGAGGCGAGCGGGCCGCGGTAGAGGATCGTCAGGTCCACGCGCCGCTCACTTCGCCTCGTACGCGGCCATCGCGGCGCGCACGGCGGGGGAGAAGAGCGCGGGGCCGAGCGCGTCGGAATGGGCGAGCCCTTCGGGGGAGAGCCGCAGGAGGCCGGCGTTGGTGCTGGTGCCGCCTTCGCCGGTGCTGCCGCTGTCACCGTCCAGCCAGCCGAGCTCGGTGAAGCGGGCCAGCTCCACGGGGAAGTCGTCCACGGGATCGCTGCCGAACCTCTGCCGGTACTCGGCGCGCGGCAGCCCGGCGGCCTGGAGCAGCGACTGCAGGAGATGGCGGCGCTCGGGTTCGTCGCCGTCGATGCGCCGACCGTGCTCAGCCCGGGAGAAGTCCTCGGTGGTGGTGAAGCGGTCGATGATGCCGCGGATCTGCCCCATGCCGACGGCGTAGTCGAAGGAGTAGTGCAGCGACGAGGTGTAGGAGCGGGCGCCGCACCCCAGACCGACCATGCCGTCCGTCTGGCAGGCGTAGTCGTCGGGGCCCTCCTGGGAGGCGTCGGTGCGACGGAACATCCGCATCGAGACCTGTTCGTACCCGTGGGCCAGGAGGTGGTCCCGGCCGGTGCGGTAGAGGTGGAGCCGCTGGGTGTCCCAGGCGGCGTCCGCCGCGGCTCCCGCCTCGGTGCCGGCTTCACCGGTGAGGCGGCCGAGACCGGTCAGGGGGCGCACGTACAGCGGGTAGAGGTACAGCTCCTCGGGGCGCCAGGCCAGGGCGGCGTCCAGCGAGGCGAGCCAGCTCCGTGCGGTCTGCCCGTCGATGCCGTAGATCAGGTCGATGTTGAGGACCGGTATCCGGGTCTCGCGGATGCGGCCGAGTGCCGCTTCGACGTCGGCCCGGCGCTGCGGGCGGACCGCCGACCGGGCCTCGCCGTCGATGAAGCTCTGCACCCCGATGCTGATGCGGGTGGTCCCCCGGTCGGCGAGCACGGCGAGCCGGTCCGCGGTCGCCGTCGACGGGGAGGTCTCCACGGACAGCGGCACCGCGCGCAGATCCGCGCCCATCCTCTTCTCCGCGATGTCGCAGAGCCGTTCCAGCTCACCGGCGGTCAGGAAGGTGGGCGTACCGCCGCCGAACGCGGCGGCGGCGAACCGTACGGGCCCGTCGTCGCCCAGCGCGTCCCGTACGGCGGTCGCCTGCCGGTCGAGCGCGTCGAGGTAGCGGGTGGTCAGCCCGTCGGGAGCGCCGATCCTGGTGAAGAGGTTGCAGAAGCCGCAGCGGACCTCGCAGAACGGTATGTGGGCGTAGAGCTGGAGGGAGTCCTTGTTCTCTCCGGCCCACAGCTCGCGCAGGGCGGGGCGGTCGCGAAGCCTCTCGTAAGCCGTCTTGTGGGGGTAGGCGTAGACGTAGCTCTGGTACGGCCGCTCGGTGGCGCCGGTGGCGGGCGTTCCGGCCGGGGCGGGGGTGGCGGCCGGGGCCGTGGGGAGAGTGGTGGTCATGGTCGGGTCAGGCCCCCGGTTCGAGGAAGAAGTGGGCGTACGGAACCGTCCAGACGGCCTCGTGGCCGAGCCGGTGACCGGTGTACCCGTCGTCGCCGTAGGCGGTGCCGTGGTCGGAACAGACGATGGCGAAGCAGCGGCGCCGACTGCTCGCCGCCGCGAAGAGCCTGCCGATATGCCGGTCCACGTACTCCAGCGCCGCCGCGTGGGTGGCGCGCGAGTCACCGGCCTCGGCGGTCGCGCCGGGCAGGTGGAACCAGTTCGGCTGATGGAGCGCCGAGACATTGACGAAGAGGAAGAGCCGCTGACCGGCCGGGAGCGCGGCCACGACCTCCTCGGCACGGGTGACCTGCGCCTCGAAGGAAGTCGGAGAGGCCACGCCGAACTCCGGCTCCCAATGGCTCTCCGCGAAGAGGCCGGGCAGCACCGAACCCAGGGGCGGCTGCCGGTTGAAGAAGCCGACACCGCCGACGCACACGGTGCGGTAGCCGACGGCTTCCAGACCGCGCAGCAGGTCGGGGGAGTCGTACACGAAGGTCCGGCCGGCCGTCGTCTCACTGCCGGCGAAGCGCGCCGCGAAGAGCCGGGGGTGGGGACCGGGCGAGGCGGGGGTGGGCAGAAATCCGGCGAAGATCGCCTGGTGGGAGGCGTACGTGAAGCTGCCGGGCGCGTGCCGCTTCTCCCAGAGACCACCAGGGAGATGCCGGGCGAGATTCGGCAGGCGGCCCGCCGCCGCGAGCTCGACGGCGACGTCGTGGCGGAGTGTGTCGAGCGTGACGAGCAGCAGATCGTGACTGCCGACGACGGCGTTCATGTCGGGTACGTCGTGGTCATGGGCGGCGGTGTCGAAGGGGACGGTGCCGGCGGGTGCCGTGCTCGTGGGTGCCGTGGTGGACGGCGAGGTGACGACCAGGGGTGCCGCGCCGGTGCGGGCGGTGGAGGCCGTGGCGGGTGTGCCGGTCGCGAGGGGCGCGGGGTCAGGAGGCTGCGGTGGCACGGTCGTTCCTTGCTCGTTCGTCAGATGCGTTGTCGGTGCTCGTGGGGTCGTCCGCGCGGGTCCGGAGGGCGGCGGCGACCTGTGCGGCGTAGGTGTCCTGGCCCTCGGCGCCGCTGTCCGGCAGGCCGGTCAGACCGGGGAGCAGATCTCCGAACGCGTTGACCTCGCCCACGGCGAACCGCCGCCAGCCGGTCGCGGGCAGCAGATCGACCCCCACGCACGGGGTCCGGGGGAAGCAGGCGGCCGCGCGTTCGCAGAGGGCCAGTGCCTCGGACCAGCTCCCGCCCGCCGAGGACACCGCCTCACGGACCCGGTCCAGATCGCCGCGGGCCCCGCCGAGATGGAGATTGGTCATGGGGGAGCGGCTGGTCCGCACGACTGCGTGCGTCGCACGGCCCGCGACCACCACGACCCGCAGATCGGCGGACCGGCCCTGCTGCGAGGCCTTGGGGAGCCAGCGTTCGACGTGCAACCCGTCCGGTGCGAGCGTGTCCACCAGGGCCGCGACCTCCCGCTCGGTGGTGTACCGCCGCACCCGCAGGGAGTTGAAGAGCCGTCCCCGCTCGTCCCGTTCCACCGAGGTGGTGGCCTGGACCCGCCCGGGGCCGGCCGTCTCCAGGGCCAGTACCCCGGAGGCCGAGGAGCCGTGCGCCAGCTTCACGAACACCCTGGGCATGCGGTGGTCCCGCATCAGCTCCCGTACGTGGTCCCAGCCCCGGACCGGGACCGCGGAAGCTCCCGAGGTCGGCGAGGCGGGTACGGGCACGCCTGCGTCGTCGAGCACCGCATGGCACAGCCGCTTGTCGAACACCTGGGCCAACTCGTCCGGAGAGCACAGCAGTTCGCCACCCGCTGCCGCCACCTCGGCGGCCACCGTACGTACGGCCGTGAGGAAGTTCGCGTACCAGAGGGCCGAGCCCTCCACGCGGGTCGGATCGCCGACCCCGCGCAGCAGCCGCTCGACCTCCAACTCCTCGCCCGGAGAGTCCAGACGCACCGACTCGCCGGGCAGGAAGTGCGCCCGGCCGCGCAGGACGTCCAGCCACGGCACGACCCGCGCCTCCGGCAGACCGGCGGCGCGCACCGCCTCCCGGAAGAAGACGACCCGGCGGTTGAGCGGGTTGCCGACCACGGCGAAGCGCGGTCCCCGGCTCCGTCCCCGCCCCGGGCTATTCGCTGACCGCGACATACCGCTCATCGCCCTCGTCCGGATCGAAGTCCGACGCGTCACCCGGATCCGCGTCCACCAGGGCGGGCGCGCAGGCCGTTCTCATGCGGAGGAGCATCTCCTCGTCAAGGTAGTGGTGACGCAAGTCGAGACGCGACAGGTGCGACAGAGGCTGCCCGGCCAGCAGCGCCTCGCCACCCGCGTTGCTCAGCGTGCCCATGGCCAGCGACAGTGACTCCAGCTGGGCGACGACGGGCGCCGACGCCACGGCAGCGGCGATCTCGTCCTGGACGACGCTGTTCTGCAGCCCGAGGTGGCGCAGCGCAGGCAGCCCTCCGCCGGACAGCAGTGGAGCCAGGTCCTCGACCGTGGCGTCCCCGCCGTGCCAGTCGGAGCCGAGCCAGAGCTCCAGGGTGCGCAGTGCGGGCAGTTCGCAGGCGGCGACCGCCCGTACGACGTGGCCGGGCAGCCCGGCCGACTCGAAGCGGAGCGATTTCAGCGAGGTGTGCCGCACGGGCCGCAGCCGGAGAGTCTCCCCGTCCTCGGGCTGCCCCGTCGTGCCGCACCCCCGGACGACGAGCTCCTCCAGGAGCGGGCAGGCCTCCAGGACCGGAGTGATGTCGCACAGTTGCAGCCACGACACCTCGCACTCCTCACTCTCCACGTCGGCGAGGAACAGCGCGCGCAGGGAGGGGAGACGGGCGGCGTCGGCCGAAAGGAGCTCGACCACCTGCGTGAGAGGGGTGTACTCGTTCTCCCACCAGGGTCCGATCAGCAGCGCCCGGACCCGCGAGGTGTCCACGGAGTCCAGGAAGTGCCGCCACAGGACGGGGAAGTCGAGATCGTCCTGCCAGGCACTCTCGAGCCGCCAGGCGACCGCGTCCGCCGCCGGGAGGCCTCCGGCCGGTGGGGTTCTCCCGTCCGCGCTCCCGGGCGTCGCCTCACCAGGCTTCGTCCCGCCGGGGGCCGGCAGGACGTACACGGGCAGGCCGTGGAAGCTCTCCGGGTGCTCGATGTCCGTCGCGAGGTTCATCATTCCGCCACCGCCGTGTACCGGTTCTGGCGACCGCCGTCGTTCCAGGGCTTGTTGCGGTCGGACAGGTCGAGCCGGACGCCGTGCGGCTCCAGCGCGGCGGTGAGCCGCTGCTCCATCGCCTCGCTGAGGAAGTGGTGGTGGAGGTCGAGGGTGTCGAGATGGGTGAGCGGCTGGCCTTCGAGCAGAGCCGCGGCACCGTCGTCGCCGAGGACACCGTTCGACAGGTCCAGGGTGCGCAGGCGCGCGACCACCGGAGCCGAGGCGACCGCCCCGGCGATCTCCTCCTGGATCTCGCTGTTGCGCAGGCCGAGATGGTGCAGGGCCAGGAAGCGCGTACCGGACAGCAGGGGCGCCAGGTCCGTGAGCTCCGTGTCACCGCCGTACGCGGAGACACCGAGCCAGAGGTCGAGCTTCTCCAGCGCGGGGAGTTCGCTGTCCAGCACGCCGCGCACCACCTGGACCGGCAGGCCCCCCGACTCGATGGTGAGCGAACGCAGCGCCCCGTGCCGCACCGGCGGGAAGACAAGACCGGTGCCGCCCCGCACGCCCAGCTCCACGAGCCGGGGAAAGGCGTCGAGCAGGGCCGTCACGTCCGACTGCTCGATCCAGGAGATCTCCGCCTCCTCCAGGACCAGATCGCCGACGAACACGGCTTCGAGAGAGGACAGCCGGTGCGCGGCGGCGGCCACCAGACCTGCCGGATACGCGGAGTCGCAGTCGTACACCTCGCCCCACTGGCCGATGATCAGCGCCCGAACACCTGAGGGATCGACCGTCTTCAGGAACTGCTCGAAGAGCTCCTCCCACGAGGTGTCCGGCTCGTCCCCGTACGGGTCGACCCGGAGCCGCCATGCCACGGCGCCGGCCTCCGGGAGCGAGCGCCCCTCGGCAGGGGGTTCGAAGTCGACGGCGGGAAGGCCGTGCAGCTCGCTCAGGTGGTTCGCAATGGTCATGACCCGAAGCTCCGGTGTGCTGGGGACGTCTGTCTGCCGCCGCAAGGTCTATCAAGTGCCACTGACAGCGCCTCATCCGGGACGGGTCTCGCCGTCGTCCGGCAGATGATGCCGTGCCGTCGCAGCCGCGGGGCGTCACGAGCCGATCTGCGCGAAGCCGGTGGTCACGAAGGTGCTGGACATGAGACCGAGGGCCTGCGGACCCCCGATGTCAGACCCACCTCCTAGCGTTCTCCACAGGGTTCGGCGCACGGGGCGCCGCACCGGAGGGGAGACGTCTGTGTACCGGCAGGGCGATGTGCTGATCATGGCGGTCGAGGAGTCCGAGGTGCCCGCACCGTTCCTGGAGGCGCCGGGTGAACTGCGCGACGGACGGGGCCGGTTGGTGCTGGCGCTGGGCGAGGTCACCGGACACGCGCACGCCGTTCAGGGGCCCGGCCGGCTGATACGCGAATCGGGGACGTTCGGACCGATGCTGCTCCACCTCCCCGGCGGTGGGCGGGTCGTGCACGAGGAACACGCCCCGATCGCGCTGCCCAAGGGGTGGTTCCGCGTCGTGCGGCAGCGGGAGTACGTTCCCGGCGCGTTCCGTGTCGTGGCGGACTGACGGACGATCACCGGCGCGGCCCGGAGGGAAAGACGCGCCCGCGGACGCACCGGGGCGAGACCAAGAACAGGAGCGGGGAACAGAGATGGCAGGGACGGGAATGATGACGCGGGACGTGACCTCGTGGCGGGCGGTGGCCTCGGCCACCGGAAGCGCCGACCGGGCGGCGGCCGAAGAGGGCATTCGCCTGGCCTACCGCACGGCGGGCCTGGCGGAGCCGGGCCGGATCGTCTGGGTGGACTCGCCCAGGGCCGCGGTGGAGGCGGTGGAGAAGCTCGCCGACGCCGGGAAGTCGGTGCGTGAGGAGGTGCGCACCCGCCCCTGGGGGCACGAACGACGGCGTAAATACGATGAGTTGGGGGCGATGGGCTGGGCCGCGCTCTGGTCGGCCACCGGTGCGCAGCTGTGGGAGACCACCGCCGCCCTCGCCGAGCGCATCCGCGCGGGTGTCGTGGCCGAGCTCGCCGCGCGTCCCGAGGACGAGACGGCGGTGCGGCTGGTGCTGCTGGACGCGGTGCTCGGGCAGCACGACGCGGCGTGGCTCGCCGCCTTCGACGACAGCGAGCGCTTGGCGGGCCTGGCCGAGGTGGCGCGCAACGCCGGCTGGTGGTGGCCCTACGAGAACGCGGTCGTCGTCGCCGAACGCCCCGAGGTGCTCCACCGCGACGAGGCGGGCCGCCTCGACCGGGGGGACGGCCCGGCGCTCGCCTACCCGGACGGCTTCGCCCTCCACGCCTGGCGCGGCATGCCGGTGCCGGCCGCCTTCCTGGAGGAGCTCTCGGACCTGACCCCCGGGCGGATACGCGAGGAGGCCAACGCCGAGCTGCGGCGCGTGATGCTGGAGCACTTCGGTTACGACCGCTACCTGGAGGAATCCGGGGCGGAGCCGGTCCACCGGGACGAGACGGGCATTCTCTGGCGCATCCCGCTCTCCGGGGACGAGGACGTCGTGATGGTCGAGGTAGTCAACTCCACCCCCGAACCCGACGGCACCCACCGCACCTACTGGCTGCGGGTGCCGCCGTCGACCCGCACGGCGAAGGACGGGGTCGCCTGGACCTTCGGGCTCGGGGGTGAGCAGTACGCGCCGGTGCGCCAGACGTGACGGAGGGTGGCTGCGCGCGCCACCGTCGGCAGAGGATCGTGCCGCCGGCCCGTCGGCGGAATCTTGGGGGGCGCGGGCACGTTGGAGGGTGCATGACGTCTCTCGACCGTACACAGGAAGACCTTCTGCGACTCGTCGGTGCCTCGCACGACGGGGTGCTCGTGACACTGAGGAAGAACGGCCGTCCCCAGCTGTCGAACGTCAACCACGCCTACGACGCGGAGGCCCGGACGATCCGGGTCTCGGTGACGGAGGACCGGGCGAAGACGCGGAATCTGCGCCGCGATCCCCGGGCGAGCTTCCACGTGACGAGCGAGAACCGGCGCGCGTGGACCGTCGTGGACGGGACTGCCGAGCTGACTCCTCCCGCCGCCGGTCCGCAGGACGCCACCGTCGAGGCGCTGATCACTCTCTACCGGGACGTCCTCGGCGAGCACCCGGACTGGGACGACTACCGGCAGGCGATGGTGCGGGACCGCAGGGTCGTCCTCACCCTGCACATCGAGCACGTGTACGGGCAGCCGGGTGCCTGACGCGATACGAGTGGGGAGCCGGGCAGGTCCGGGGCACGGTGCCCGACCCTCGCGCGGGCATACGTCCCGCACATAATAGGAAGAGACCGACTCCCCAGGAGATGCTGTGACCGGCGCCGACTTTCTGACCCCCCTCCGCACCCGCCTGCGCTCGATGCGTGCCGACGCGTTCGGGGCCGACCCCACGGGGGCCCGGATGGAGCGCATCCGTCGCTCGCCCCATTTCGCCGACGGAGCGTTCCAGAACCCGGTGGCGGCCCGCACCCTGCCTTCGGGCTCCTCGGTGGAGCTCGCGAAGATCTACTTCAACAAGGAACAACGGGCACGCAGGGCACCGCAGGGAAACATTCCGGTGTACGCCACGACCTACGCCGACCTGGCCCGGCCCCCGGCCTCGGGCCTCCGGGTGACCTGGATGGGTCACTCCAGCGTTCTCGCCGAGATCGACGGCAGCCGTGTGCTCTTCGATCCCGTATGGGGCGAGCGCTGTTCCCCGTTCCCCTTCGCGGGCCCCAGGCGGCTTCATCCCGTGCCGCTCTCGCTCGAAGCGCTCGGGCCGGTGGACGTGGTCGTCATCTCCCACGACCACTACGACCACCTGGACCTGCCGACGATCCGCGCCCTGGCCCGTACGGACACCGTCTTCGCCGTGCCGCTCGGCGTCGGCGCCCATCTGGAGCACTGGGGCGTGTCGCCCTCGCGGCTGCGTGAGCTGGACTGGAACGAGAGCACCGAGGTGGCGGGCATCCGGCTCACGGCGACCCCCGCGCGGCACTTCTGCGGACGCGGCGTGCGCAGCGGGCAGCACACCCTCTGGGCCTCCTGGGCCGTCGAGGGGCCCGAGCACCGGATCTACCACAGCGGCGACACCGGCTATTTCCCCGGGTTCCGCGAGATCGGGGCCGAGCACGGCCCGTTCGACGTCACGATGATCCAGATCGGTGCCTATGCGGAGTTCTGGCCCGACATCCACATGACGCCTGCCGAGGGGCTCCGCGCGCATCTGGATCTCCAGGGCGGCCGCCCTCACGGTGTCCTGATGCCGATCCACTGGGGCACTTTCAATCTGGCCCCGCACGCCTGGGCCGAGCCCGGCGAGTGGACCAGGGAAGCGGCGGCGGCGGTCGGCCAGCCGGGCGCCTTCCCCATTCCGGGGCAGCCCTTCGAGCCGTCCGGGGAACTGCCGACCGAGCCGTGGTGGCGGACCGTGGGCCACGTCCCCGACCAGGAGTGGCCCGCGCCCGACATGCCCGAGGACGGGGCCCGCGGCGCCCTCGAACTCGTCACGGAGGAGTGACACGCGCGGCCCGGTGCCCCGGCCGTCGACGACGGCCGGGGCACCGGGCCCACCGGCGCGGTGGCCGGTTCAGTGGGTGAAGGTGAACCAGTTGAGGTTGACGAAGTCGGACGTGCTGCCGGAGAAGACCAGGTAGACGTCGTGGACTCCGGTCGCGGAGGCGACGACGTTGGCGGGGACGGTCTGCCATGCCTGCCAGCCGCCGTTGTTACCGAAGTCGATCTCGGCGATCTGCGTGCCGCTGGTGCTGTCCAGCCGTACCTTGATCGCGCCGCTCACGCCCGCGGCGGCGCCCGAGGCGATCCGGGCCTTGAACTGGCTCGGCGAGGCCGAACCGAAGTCCACCGAAGAGAACTTCAGCCAGTCGCCGTTGGCGAGGTAGCCGACGTTCTGGCCACCGCCGGTGTCGGTGGTGGTCTCCGTGCTGGTGCCGCTCTGCGCCGAGTAGGACTCCGCCTGGATGGTGCCGTAGGCGCTGGTACCGGTGCCCGTGCCGCCACCCGGATTCGAGCCCGAACCCGATCCCGCGCCCAGCGAGATGGTCCAGGACGTGGGGTTGCCGTCCTGGATGTGGCCGTCGACGGGCGCGGAGTTGGTGGGGCCGACGTCGTCGTACGGGAAGGCGTAGCCGATGCTGGCGTACTTGTGGACGAGCCGGGCGTAGTGGTTGGTGATGGGGTCCGTGTAGTACTGGGACGGGGACACGCCGTCGGGGTTGTTGTTGCCGCCGGCGACCAGCAGGCTGCTGCGGTTGAGCGCGGCGGAGAGCCGGGCCGCGATGGCGCCCCGCGCGTCGCCGCCGGAGTTGTAGAGCGGACCGGAGGCGCAGCCGAAGATGTCGACGGCACTGGGCTTGGTGAACGGGACTCCGTTGGTGTTCAGGCCGGAGAAGACGATGGCGCCACCGGAGACGGTGCCGGTGTACGAGCCGATGCTGCCCTGGCCGTTCAGGGTCAGCGGGGTGGTGGCGTAATGGCTCCACACCCGGTTCAGGTAGTCGTCCCAGTAGTTGCCGAAGTCCACCGGGGAGTGCGAGGGCGCCAGTACGCGCAGTACCCCGCCGGAGGAGTCGTTGACCACCAGCTTGTCCCAGGGGGCACCGTCGACGGCGTGCTGGGACTGGAGGCCGGAGGCGATGGAGGCGAGTGCGCCGTTGGGCAGCGGGCTGACCGTCTGGGTGCCGGAGCTGCCGGTGCTGGACATGGAGACCGGCAGGCCGACCATGTCGACGTACGAGATGTTGGCGTACAGATTGGCGCTGTTGAAGGTGAACTCGCAGAACGTCCAGTTCGTCGACCAGTTGGGGTCTGAGCTGGTCAGGGCCGGCTGGACCACGCCGGGTACGGTGCCCGGGTTGACGAAGAACTTGAGCTTCTGGCCCACCGAGAACCAGACCCGGCCGCCGATGATGAAGCCTGCCAGGTTCACCTTGGTCGCCGCCGAGCCGGAGGCGCCCAGCGGGATGGAGTAGTCGGCGATCGGGGTCACCGCCGACGAGGGGTTCGGCAGCCGGTTCAGGGCGCCGTTCGCGGAGACGAACACCGGCCAGCCGCTGCTGTCCGTACCGGAGATGTATGCGTATACGGTGTTGTTGCCTGAATTGTTCTGGAGCGACACCGGGAGTGGGGCGCTCGCCGCCGAAGCCTTGGAGGTGAACGGCGACAGGGGGGAGAGGACGGTAGCGGCGGCGGCGGTCGCGCCGGCCGCGGCGAGGAAGGAACGTCGAGAGACCACTGACCCTCCCAAAAGGGGGTGACGGTCCGTCAGAACCATGACGGGGTGGGGGTGTTGCCCGGAGGCGAACGTGACGCTATTGGGCTGGACCAATGAGGGTCAAGGGATGCGCCGAAGGAAACAGGACGAGTTTGGGAGCGCTCTCAACCAGGGCTCCCCGCGACACCACTTCCGGGCGGCCCCGGCGCTAGGGTGGGAGCGACCCGGTGGCCCTACCTCCCGCGCCGCCGACCAGCGTTGAGGAGCGACCGCCTTGCCCGAGCAGTCCCCAGGATCCCGGCCCACCCTGGAAGCCGTCGCGGCGCGTGCGGGCGTCTCCCGGGCCACCGCGTCCCGGGTCGTCAACGGGGGCGACGGTGTGCGCAAGCCTCTCGTGGACCGGGTGCGCCAGGCGGTCGAGGAACTCCAGTACATCCCGAACCACGCGGCCCGTACCCTCGTCACCCGGCGTACCGGGGCGGTGGCCGTGGTGATCGCCGAGCCGGAGATACGCATCTTCTCCGATCCCTTCTTCTCCCGTCAGCTCCGGGGCATCAGCAAGGAACTGGCCGAAAACGACGCCCAGCTGGTGCTGCTGATCGTGGAAGGGCCGGGCGACTTCGGCCGGATCGAGCGGTACCTCTCCGGCGGGCACGTCGACGGAGCCCTGGCCTTCTCCCTGCACACCGACGACCCCCTGCCCGCGATCACCCGGCGCGCCGGGCTGCCGACCGTCTACGGCGGGCGGCCGAGCTGGACCACGCCTCCCGGCGAGCGCACCGCCAGTTACGTGGACGCGGACAACCGGGGCGGGGCGCGGGCCGCCGTACAGCACCTGCGGGATCTGGGGCGGCAGCGGATCGCGTACATCGGCGGACCGCCCGACCAGACCTCGGCCCTGGACCGGTTCGACGGCTACCGGGACATCCAGCTCGACGTGGACCCGACGCTCGTCGCGGAGGGCGGGTTCACCGTGGAGTCCGGGGCTCGGGCGATGGAGGAGCTGCTGGAGCGGCGGCCCGACCTGGACGCGGTGTTCGCGGCCAATGACCTGATGGCCTCGGGCGCCCTGCGGGTCCTGGGCGAACGCGGCATTGCGGTGCCCGGCCAGGTGGCCGTGGTCGGGTTCGACGACATGGAGTCGGTGGCCGAGGCGACGGTACCGCCACTGACCACCGTGCGGCAGGATGTCGAGGGCCAGGGGCGGCTCATGGCCAGGCTGCTGCTGCGCGGCCTGGACCGGGACCGCAAGGGGACCGAGGCGCCCGACTCGGTGATCACCCCGACCACGCTCGTCCGGCGGGCCTCGTCCTGACCGGAGTGGGCGGACTGGCCGGACTCCGCAGAGTCTGACGAGCACCCCGGAGCCGGTCGGATCCGGCGGAGCCGAACCGCGGTGTCCGGTCGGGCGGGGAGGGTGCGTTACTCCTTCACGAAACTCCTTCACGAAAGCGTCCCGGGTGGGGAGTTCGCGCCGGCCGCCAGGTCGAAGCGCCGGACGCGGACAGGAGCCCCCGCGGGCGCGTGATGCGGCGCCTGCGGGGGCTCCTGCCCCCTGACGGGGCGCAGAGGATCGGGCCTGCGGGATCAGACGTACGGGATCAGACGTACGGGATCAGGCGTACGGGATCAGACGTACGGGATCTTCAGGACCGCCGCGTCCGTGCCGGTCTGCACCTGGGAGGCGCTGCTCCCCAGGGCGTTCCAGATCTCCAGGCGGACGGTTCCGCCGGTGAGGTTGCCCAGGGTGCCGGTGGTCGCCTGGGCGCCTACGGCCTGGGTGTACCCCTCCCACCCGGCGACCGGGTCGGTGGCGAAGTAGCGGTAGGTCTCCGTCCGGTCGAAGGTGCCGTCGCCGGTGAGGTCGTAGCTGACCCTGACCTGCGGGGCGAGGCCGACCGCCGTGCCCGCGTCGACCCGGAGGCTGAACGAGGTGGAGGCGCCGGAGGAGAGCGTGCCGTTGACGTTCTTGATCTGGTAGGTCGTCGGCTTGTACGGAGTGCCGTCCCGGTTGACGCCGTCCGCCGAGGCGATGGTGTCGGTTCCGGCGGCGCCGTCCGTGGCGGTGGTGAGCGTGCCGCCGGACTTGAGCCGGAACGTGTTCCCGGTGGAGGTGCCCGTGCCCGGGTCCGGGTCGGTAGTGCCGCCGCCGGTACCCGTGCCGGTGGCCGTGGAGCGGGCCGGTACGGAGAGGGTCGCGCCGTTGGTGAAGGTGACGGTGCGGGCGGTGGTGCCGTAGTTGTGGGCGACGTAGGTGTTGACGCCGTTCTTGGCGAAGACGGCAGAGGTCGGGATGTCCCCGCTGATGCTCATGTCGGGGGCGCCGAGGCTGTCGAGCGTGGTGATCCACTGGTAGGTGTGCGCCTTGGACTCACCCGCCTCGGGGGTGTAACCCGCGTTGCCCGCGTCCCACTTGGCCTTCGCGGAGGCCGGGTCGGCCAGCGCCTCGAACTCCCAGAGCAGGTCGCGCCATTCGACGGCAGGGCCGCCGTTCTCCCGTTCCATCTCGGCCAGGTTCCGCTTGACGGTGGCCTTGTCGCGGCCCAGGTAGAGCGAACCGCCGGTGATCGGAAGGGTGTTGATGCCGTGGATCTCCTCCGGGTTCGCGGTCCACCAGGTGGAGTACGCGGCGCCGCTGCCCCAGACCATGCCGACCGTGTCGTGGCTGAAGGAGCTCGGGAAGACCTGCTGGTCGGTGTCGAACCAGTACTGCTCGATCGCCTCCGACTCGGTGGTCAGCAGAAAGCTGCCGAGGTCGCGGAGCGAGCTGTCACCGGTCGCCGACCCCCACAGGACGAGTGCGGCGCTCAGGTTGGTCGACTCGGAGGAGGACTCCTGGTTGTTGCCCGCCGCGAAGCCCTGGTGCCCGGAGGCCCAGCTGTGGCCCGCGTACACGTCGAAGCCGCGCAGGAAGGGGAACGCGCTGTCCGTGCGGCTCGGGTTGGCGGTGTCGCGGATCAGGTTCTTGACCATGGTCCCCCAGGCCGAGTCGGCTGCCCATGCCTGGTCGTACTGGGCGATGATCGCCGCCGCGTACACGTAGTAGCTGTAATGGAAGTGATGGTCGTTCAGCTCGGTGTCGCTGCCGTAGGAGGCGGGGTACCCGATGAGGGTCTTCCAGTCCTTGTCGTAGCTGAACTCGGCTGCGCCGCCTGCGGTGAACCACTCCTGGAGCCGGGCCTTCAGCAGCCCCAGCATCTTGTCGCGGATGCCGGTCTGGCCGATCTGGTCGGCCACGGGCACCAGCTGGGCCAGGCGGCCGAGCGCCTTGCCGGTCCAGTAGGTGTCGGCGGCCCCGGAGAACGGGTCGGAGGCGTTCGCCACCTCGTTGAGGTAGGTGGTCAGCCGGGCCGTGTCGACACCGCTGACCGCGGGAAGGGCCGGCACCACGCCGGAGCTCTTCTGGCTGGTGGTGAAGGAGGTGCCCTCCCGCACCTTCATGGTGCCGCGCGGGGACACGTAGGTGTAGCCCGTGAGCGCGTCGGAGGTGTGCAGCCACTGGTGGCGGTAGAGCGCCTGGAGCGTTCCGCGCTCGGTGCCCTCCTTCGCCTCCGTGGTGAGGCTGTACGTCGCCCGGACCGTGCCGCCGGAGGAGGACCAGGACACCGTGGAGCCGGTGACGAAGCTGAAGGCGTACTTCCGGAACGTCGCGAGCGCGTCGGTGGACGGCAGCACGGCGAGCGAGAAGTAGTCCTTGCCGCCGAGGGGAGCGGTGATGGTGGACCCGGAGACCGTCCAGTCGGTGCCGGTCGGCGAGAACAGCGCGTAGTTGTGCCCGGCGACGGTGATGCCGAGGACGTTGCCGTTGTCCGCGAAGACGGTGGGGGTGCTCGCCGTGGTGATGCTGGCGTTGCCGCCGGAGCCCTTGGCGTACACGAACGGCAGGCCGTGCCCGATGGTCGTGCGCAGCGTGCGGGTGCCGTCCGACCAGTAGGGGGTGACCGTCCAGTCGGACCAGTCGTCGGCCTTCGTGTCGGGCGAGTTGAGGCCGCTGAGGCCGAGGGTCAGGTCGGCCTTGTGCGCGTACTCGTACTGGCGGCCGTCCCCGACGATCGAGGGCGTGGTCGGGTAGCCGATCTCCAGCCCGCCGGAGGTGGCCTGGTAGGTGAGCGGGTGGCCGTACATCGGCGTGGAGTACGGGTTGTCGCCGTAGCGCTGGTAGGCGAGCGAGGTCCACCAGTCGTTGGTGGGGACCGGCTTGTTCTTGGCGGCCTCGGTCAGCTTGGGGGTGACCGGAGCGCCGGTGTTGTTGGTCGGCCCGGAGGTTCCGGCCGGGCGGGTGTCGGTGTAACTGCCGGCGCCCGCGGTGATCGTGGCCGCCGCCGCAGGAGACGCGGCGGGGCCCAGGCCCACCGCGGCCAGGGCGACGGCCAGGGCCATCGCGGCGGCGGGTCTTACGAGGGAGGCTCGCATGGGGAAGCACCTCGAAGTCAGGAGGGGGACGAAGCGCTTTCGAGAGCGCTCTCAGATGCCAAGGAACGTAAAACTTCTGAAACCTTTGTGTCAATAGAAGTGACACGCACGGTAGTTGAGGGAGCGTGCACGCATCCCTGTGTTCGACTTCTGGCGGATGGAGGGGGTGTGGGGCGGCTTGCGGCGAAGTGTTGAGAGCGCTCTCATGTCCTGGATCGCCGACTCTGGGCCGTCTGCTGGGTGCGTCCCCGGTGCCGGAGAGGGGCGAATGCGGTAAGGCAGATTGATAAAGTAGCCTTACTGTGTGAACGACGACCTGGCTCCGGACGGAGTCGCCGCGGCCCTTCTGGCGAGTATCAGCGTGCTGGTACGGCGGGTCCGCCATGTACCCGTCGAGGGCGGACTCGCGATGCCCGAGCGGACCGCCTTGTCGCTGCTGGACCGCTCGGGGCCCACCACCTCCTCCGCGCTGGCCCGGGAAGCACAGATCACCGCACAGGCGATGGGGGCGACACTCGCCGGGCTGCGCGCCCGCGGCCTGGTCGAACGCCGCCCGGATCCGGAGGACGGCAGGCGGGCGGTGCTGACGATGACCGACGCCGGACGGCAGGCGCTGAAGGACAAGCGGAACGCCCGGACCGAGCTCATCGCCCAGGCGCTGACCGGCGGCGCGTTCACCCAGGACGAGCTGGACCGGCTTGCGGCGGCGGCGCCCCTGCTGGACCGGCTGGCCCGGAACATCTGACATCCGACACCGGCAGGACCGGCCCCGCGCAGCCGCCGAACCGGCCCGCAGACCGCCCGAACCGGCCCGAATGCCCCGTCGGGACGGTGTCCGGGACCGGCCCCGGCCACCGGCCGGCACGCACAGGAGAGACGACCACCGTGACACTGACCACCATCGACCCCACCCCCGCGCTCGTCGTGATCGACCTGCAGAAGGGCTTCCTCGAAGGCGCCGGACCCGCGATCGCGGCCGTCGTCGAGCCCACGGCCCGTCTGGCCACCGCGTTCCGCCGGCACGGCCTGCCCGTGGTCCTGGTCAACGTCACCGGGCGGGCCCCGGGGCGTACCGAGGGCGCACGGCCGGGCGCCGGCGTGCCGTCGGCCCCCGGCTGGGCCGACCTGATCGACGAACTCGACGCCCGGCCGACCGACCACCTGATCACCAAGCGGCGGCGCAGCGCGTTCCACGACACCGGACTCGACACCCTCCTGCGGGACCTGGGAGTCACCCAGGTCGTCCTCACCGGGATCTCGACCAGCGCGGGCGTCGAGTCGACCGCGCGCTCTGCCTCCGACCACGGCTACCACGTCGTCCTCGCCACCGACGCCATGGCCGACCGGGTGGAGGGCGACCACCGCCACAGCGTGGAGCGGGTGTTCCCCAGACTCGGCGAGACCGCCACCGCCGCCGAGGTCGTCGCCATGGTCGAGGCCACCCGATGACGCTGCTGGGCCGGCTCCTGCGCAACCGCCGGGCCGGCGAGGACCACCTGTCGTGGAACCTCCCCAACCTCCAGGGCCCCGAGCTGCTCACCCTCACCAGCGAGGACTTCGACCCCGACGGCGCCCTGCCGCGGGCCCAGTGCGCGAAGCACGTCGGCGGCGAGGACCTCTCCCCGCACCTGGAGTGGAACGCGCTCCCGGCCGGTACCGCGCAGCTCCTCCTGGTCGTGGAGGACGTCGACGTACCCATGGCCAGACCCGCCGTGCACTGCGTCGCGCTGATCGACCCGGCGACCGGACACCTTCCGCCCGGCGCGCTGGCGGCGAAGAGGCCCGGCCCCGGGGTGCGCCCGCTGCGGTCCACCGTCGGGCGCGGCTACCACGGCCCCGCGCCCGTCAAGGGCCACGGGCCGCACCGCTACGTCTTCCAGCTCTACGCCCTCGCCACGTCCGTCGGTGACGTGCCCGGTGCCGCACCGGTGGACCGGGCGCGCCCGCGCTCCCTGCTGGCCGGTGTCACCGCGCCGGTCCTCGGCCGCGCCCGGCTGACCGGGGTCTACGAGCGCTGACCCCAGGGGCGACCTGCGAAGACGACGGCCCGCCCGCGGTCCGGGACCACGGGCGGGCGGAGAGGGACGGTCACGACGCGGGAGCGCCGGGAGAGTGCGGGACGGTCAGGAGAGGTACGCCTCCACTTCGGAGGCCTGGACGGCGGGCCAGGCGGTGTTCGCGGTCCCGGTGACCCGCAGGTACCGGGGCGCGGCGCCGGCCGGCAGGGTCACGGTCGCCCTGTTGCCGGAGGCCGGGTCGAAACGGTAGTCCTTCGACGCGGTCAGCGTGGTGAACGAGGACCCGTCGGCGCTGCCGAGGACCGTCAGGGTCTGGGTACGCGCCTCCCAGGACGACGGCAGCTTGAGGACGACCCGCCCCACCGTGGTCGCCGCTCCCAGATCTACGGTCAGCGACTGCGGGAAGGACCGGTTGACACTCTCCCAGTACGAGTTGGCGTCACCGTCGACGGCTTTCGCCGGGGCGTAGACGTCCGCGTACCCGGTCGCGGTGACGGGCCTTCCCAGGGCGAGGTTCCGGCCGGGGTCGGGCGTCGGACCGGTGGGCGTGGGCGTCGGCGTCGGCGTGGGCGTGGGAGTCGGGGTCGGGGTGGGTGTCGGCGAGGTGCCGTGGTCGTAGTTCGCGGTGGGCCACGGGCCGCAGTAGGTCGCCGGGAGCTTGGCGTTCCAGCCGGAGTTGCCGGTGCCCTGGGTCAGCGCCAGCGAGGAGCCGAGGCAGCTGTAGACGGGGTCGGTGAAGCCGGTGTTCGTGGCGCGGACATTGGTCAGCGACAGCTGCGCCGGATCGTTGAACTGGAGCGCGAAGGTCCCGGTGCCGTCGATGTTCACGTTGTTGAAGTTGACGTTCTTCGTCGTCCCGGAGACGAAGTGGATGGCCGCGTAGGAACTGTCCAGGATGTCCGTGTCGGTGACGTTGATCGTCGCCTTGTCGATCGGGCTGTTGCGGGCGTCGAACCAGACCGCGCCGATCGGGAAGGGCCAGCCGTAGTCGGTGTTGCCCGCCCGGATGGTGGTGTTGCGGGCGAGGGTGAAGGTGCCCTGGACGTCGGTGCCCTGACCGGGGGAGACACCCGGGAAGCGGTTGCCCACGTGCAGGGCGCCGCCGTTGGTGAGGCTTTCGGCGAGGACGTTGTCGGTGACCGAGATGTCCTTGCCACCGTAGATCGCCACGTGGTTGGCGAGGATCGGGGCCACCACGGTGTTCCCGGTGAAGGCGTTGGCGGTGTCGGCCTTCGTGTCGGACCACATCGCGAGGCCGTCGTCGCCGAGGTTGCGCAGGAAGGTGTTCTCCACGGACGAGTGGGTGACGCCCCAGTGGAAGTTCACCCCGTCCGCGGTCTGGTCCAGGATGCGGCTGTTGCGGATGTGGAAGTTGTCCATAGGCCCGTCCATCCACGCGCCGACCTTCGTGTGCTGCAGCCACACGTCGTCCACGACGGAATCGCTCATCGCACCGCCGATCGCGTTGACCTGGTCCTCGTCCACCCGCTCGGTGATGTCGCCGATGAGGGCGAAGCCCTTGAGCGTGACGTTCCGGCTCGGCCCGCCGGACTCGTACGGGCGGACCCCGCCGCCGTAACCGCCGCCGGAGACGTACTTGCCGTAGATCCCCGCCGCGCGGCTCCGGTCGGTGGGGTTACGGCCGCCCAGCACGCTGTACCAGGGCCCGGCGCCGCGCAGCGTGACCTGGTCGACCACCACGTGGTCGGTCAGCCTGAAGGTGCCCTGCGGGATCCACACCTCCTTGCCCTGCGCCTTGCCCGCGTCGACGGCCTGCTGGAACGCCGACGTGGAGTCCGCCGCACCGCTCGCGTCGGCTCCGTAGTCGGTGACCGAGAGCGACCCGGCCGGCCGGGTCACCGGGGCCGCGACCTGCTCGAAGTCGGCCAGGTCCACCACCGCCCACGGGGTTGCGGAGGTGGAGGGAAGGGTGATGCGCACCTTCGAACCGGCCGCCAGGGTCTTCCCGAAGAGCGTCCGGGTCTCGTCGTAGAAGTGGTGCGGCTGACTGCCCGGGGTGTTGGTGAACGGGTACGAGCCGTAGAACCAGCCGTACCTCGACGTGAAGTCCAGGTCCTTCAGCTTGGTCCCGTCCAGACTCAGCGCGACCGGCGCGGTGATGCCCGTACCCGCCGCGTTGTCCGGCACGGAGTAGCGCACCGTCATGGCGTTGGCCGGCTTGGTGAGGGTGAACTCGACGTACTCGCCCGGAGCGTCGAGCCGTACGGCGCGCCGCCCCGAGGCCTCGGAGGGAAGGGTGGTGTACGTACGGTCGGGGCCGATCGGCGAGCCGGTGGTCGCGGCGTTCTCCGCCTCCAGCTCGGTGAACGGCACCTGCGCGCCGCGCCCCGCCACCGCGAACGGGGAGAGCACGGGCGCCTCGGCCGCCGCCGCCGAGCCGGCGCCGCCCCCGGTGAGGGCGGCCACCGTACCCAGGGCCACGGTGCAGGCGAGTGAGGCCAGCAGGGCGGTCACGGACCGTCCGCCGGATGCGGCTCTTGTCACGCTCATGGTGCACAACCTCCTGTGGGGGGACATCTGGACGGCGGTGAGGCGGCTGGATCAGGCCAGCAGCCACACCGCCGTGTCCTGGGGAAGGCGGCCCCGGTCGTCCAGGGGGCCGCCGGCGAGCAGGACATCGGTGTGGGCGGGGAGTTCCGCCGGCTCCGTCGCCAGGTTGACGACGCAGATCAGGTCCGGGCCACGCCGGAAGGCGAGGACGCCCTCGCCGGAGGGCAGCCAGGTCAGCGGCTCGCTCCGGAACGCCTCCGTGGCGCGCCGCAGCCGCAGGGCCTCCCGGTAGAGCGACAGCATCGAGCCGGGGTCACCGCTCTGGCGGTCCACTGCGTACGCCTCCCAGCCCTCGGGCTGCGGCAGCCACGGCTCCGCGCGCGAACCGAAACCGCTGTACGGGGCGTCCGCGCTCCACGGCAGCGGTACCCGGCAGCCGTCCCGCCCCGGATCGGTCCCGCCGGAGCGGAAGTGCATCGGGTCCTGGATGCGGTCGAGCGGGATGTCCGCCTCGGGCAGGCCCAGCTCCTCGCCCTGGTACAGATAGAGGGATCCGGGCAGCGCGAGCGTCAGCAGCGCGGCGGCACGCGCCCGCCGCTCGCCGAGCACCAGGTCCGTGGGCGTGCCGAACGCCTTCGTGGCGAAGTCGAACCCGGTGTCCTCCCTGCCGTAGCGGGTCACCGTCCGGGTCACGTCGTGGTTGCACAGCACCCAGGTGGCCGGAGCGCCGACGGGCGCGTGCTCGGCCAGGGTGTCGTCGATGGACCGCCGCAGCCGGTCCGCCCGCCACGGGCAGGACAGGAAGTTGAAGTTGAAGGCGGTGTGCAGCTCGTCCGGGCGCAGGTACCGGGCGAAGCGTTCGGAGTCCGGCAGCCAGACCTCACCCACGAAGACACCCTGGTACTCGTCGGCGATGGCCCGCCAGGAGCGGTAGATGTCGTGCAACTCGTCCTGGTCGATGTACGGATGAGGGTCCACCCCCTCCACGAAGTCGGCGAGGGCCGGATCCTTGGCGAGAAGCGCGGCCGAGTCGATCCGTACGCCCGCCACCCCGCGCTCGAACCAGAAGCGCAGGATCTCCTCGTGCTCCCGACGGACCTCCGGATGCGCCCAGTTGAGGTCGGGCTGCTCAGGGGTGAACAGGTGGAGGTACCACTCCCCGTCCGGCACCCGGGTCCAGGTGCGCCCGGAGAACTGCGAGGGCCAGGCGTTGGGCGGTAGTTCGCCGTCCTCGCCCCGGCCCGGGCGGAAGTGGAACAGCTCGCGCTCGGGACTGCCCGGACCGGCCTCCAACGCCGCCCGGAACCAGGCGTGCTGGTCCGACACATGGTTCGGCACGATGTCGACGATCACCCGGATGCCGGACTCACGGGCTTCATTGATGAGCTTCTCCGCCTCGGCGAGCGTCCCGAACGCCGGGTCGATGGTGCGGTAGTCCGCGACGTCGTACCCGCCGTCGACCAGCGGAGACACGTACCACGGTGTGAACCAGATCGCGTCGACGCCCAGTTCGTCGAGGTACGGCAGCCTCGAACGGACGCCCGCGAGGTCCCCGGTACCGTCCCCGTCACCGTCGGCGAAGCTGCGTGGGTACACCTGGTAGATGGCGGCGCTGCGCCACCAGTCGTCGGCGGGTACCGGAAGAGGGGCTGCCACGTGAGGGTCCTTTCGGGCAGGGTCCGCCGCCGGCCGGACAGCGGGGCGTGCGGTCACGGCCGGCGGCGGAGGCTTCATGGAGTGGCTTCGGGAGGTGCGTGCGCGACGTGCGTACGGGCGCGCGGGCGTGCGGGAAGGAGCGCGTGCGGGCGTGTGGGCGTGCGGGCGTGCGGGCGTGCGGCACCGGCCGCCCCGGACCGACCGGGGCGGCCGGACCGGGTCAGCCCTTGAGGCCGCCCGCGGTGAGGCCGCTCATGATGTTCCGCTGGAAGAGCAGGAAGATGAGCAGCGTCGGCAGGGACGCGATGGTGAGGGCGGCGATCAGCACGTTCTCCGGTACACCGTTGGAGAGCGAGTAGATGCCGACGTTCAGGGTCTGCATGGCCGGATCGGGCAGGGTGAGCATCGGCCAGAGGAAGTCCTTCCACACCCCGACCACCGCGAAGATGGAGACCACCCCGAGGATCGGCCGGGAGATGGGGAGGACGATCGAGCGCAGGGTGCGCAGCGGCGAGGCCCCGTCCATCGAGGCGGCGTCCAGCAACTCCTTCGGTATGGAGTCGAAGAACCTCTTCAGCAGGAAGATGTTGAAGGCGTTGGTCACCGACGGGAGCCAGATGGCCCACGGCGAGTTCAGCAGGTTGCGCTGCACGAGGGGGACGTCCAGCACCGTGAGGTACTGCGGGACGACCAGCACCGTCGCCGGGATCATGAGGGTGGCGAGCATCATGCCGAGGATCGCCTTGCCGAAGACGGGCCGCAGCCGGGAGAGCGAATAGGCCGCAGCGACGTCCAGCACGAGCTGGAAGGCCAGCGCCCCGAACGCGTAGTACAGAGTGTTGAAGAGGAGGCGGGAGAGGTCCATCACCTCCCAGGCGCGGGAGTAGTTGGAGGGGGTCAGTGTCGACGGGAAGAACGTCGGGGGCGACTGCACCGCCTCCTGCGTGGACTTGAGCCCCCCGGACACCATCCAGTACAGCGGTCCGAGGAAGACCAGCGTGAACAGGACCATGACGAGGGCGAAGACCACCCAGTAGACGGCTTTGCCCCGGGGCCGGGCCAGTTGGGCCGGCGAGATGAGCGTGCGTGTGGACATCTGTCGTTTCCCCCGGGTCCTACTCGTCCTCGGCGCGGCTGAGCCTCACGTACACGGCCGACACTCCGGCGAGCAGTACGAGGAGGACCAGGCCGAGCGCCGCCGCGGCGCCGTAGTTGTTGAAGTTGAAGGCGTATTGGTAGATCAGGTACACGACCGTGGTGGTCGATCCCTCGGGGCCCGCGCCGCCGGTGAGCAGGAAGGGCTCGACGAACACCTGCATGGTCGCGATGACCTGCATGAGCAGCAGCAGCGACAGGATGAGCCGGGTCTGCGGGATGGTGACGTGCCAGATCTTGCGCAGCAGCCCGGCGCCGTCCAGCTCGGCGGCCTCGTACAGCTCGCCCGGGATGCCCTGGAGCGCGGCGAGGTAGATGAGTGTCGCGCCGCCCATGTTCATCCAGGTCGCCGCGACCACGACCGAGAGCATCGAGGTGCTCGGGTCCTGGAGCCACTGCTGGGCGGGTATCCCGAAGAAGTCGAGGAGCTGGTTGAGCAGGCCGTACCCGGGGTCGTAGAGGTACTTGAAGAGCAGCACCGAGGCGACCGGCGGGAGCATGACGGGGAGGTACACGAGGAGCCGCAGATAGCCCTGCGCGTGCCGGAATTCGTTGAGCACCACCGCGACCACGAACGGGACGGCGAAGCCCAGGACCAGCGCGAGCACGGTGAAGAGCAGGGTGTTGCGCCAGGCCTGCCAGAACGCCGGGTCGTTGAAGACGGTGTTCAGATTGTCCAGGCCCGCCCAGGTGGTCTGGCCGTCCTCGGTCTTCTGGAACGCGAGCAGGAACTCCCGCACCATGGGGTACCAGGAGAAGAGGCCGAAACAGATCACGGCGCCGATCAGGAAGCCGTGGGCGGTGAGGTTGCGGCGCAGGGCCCGGGCGAAGGCGCCGGCGGGCTTCCGGCCTTCGCCGTGGTGCCGGGACGGGCGGGGTGTCTTCGCCGTCGTCTTGGGGATGGTGGGGGCCGACATCGTCGCCGCCTCCTCGGTGCAGTGGTGCCGGAACGCGGTCCGGGCGCGGACGGTGCGCGGACGGGTCGGGGGGCCGGTGAGCCCGGCCCCCCGCGTCGGCTACTGGGTGGCCAGGACCTGGTTGACCTGCTTCTCCGCGTCGGAGAGCAGCTTGTCGACGTTCGCGTTCTTGTTGGTGAGGAGGCCGGACATCACGTTGTCCAGGACCTTGTAGACCTCCTGGGCCTTCGGCGGCTCGGCCTTGCCCGCCACCGGGTTGTCCACGAAGGTCTTGAAGTTGGCGACCGGCATGGTGGCGAACTGGGTGCGCGCGGCGTCGTCCTCGGTCTTGGACTGGTTCAGCCAGAAGTTGGGCTGGGGGACGCCGACGGGCAGCTTGTCGGCCTTGGTGCGCTCCCAGTCGAACTGGCCCTTGCCGACGCTCAGGTTCTTGAAGTTCAGCCAGGCGATGGCGGCCTTGATCTTGTCGGCCGAAATCCCCTTCTTGACCATGTAGTTGTTGCCGCCGGCCAGGGTGTTCTTCTCGCCGGGAATCGGGCCCATCCCGAAGTTCTCGTAGCTGGCGCCGAGTTGCTGCACCATGTACGCGATGTCGTCGGGCGCGGCGAGGAACATGCCCAGCTTGTCGGTGGCGATCTGCTTCTGCAGGTCGCCCCACTTCAGCAGCTGCGTCTTGCCCATGCTGTCGTCGTCCCACCGCATGGCCTTGATGTTCTCGGCGACCTGCTTGCCCAGGTCGTTGTTGAACGCCGCCTTGGTGCCGCTCGCGTCGACCACCTCGCCGCCGACGCTGTACATCTGCGCGGTGAAGTGCCAGCCGCCCGTGTTGCCCGCGCTGTACTCGCCGAAGCCGGAGATGCCCTTGCCCAGGCCCGCGATCTTCTTCGCGGCGGTACGGACCTCGGCCCAGGTGCGCGGCGGGGCGTCGGGGTCCAGGCCTGCCTGCTGGAAGAGCTTGCGGTTGACGAGCAGGCCCATCGTGTAGTTGCTGGTGGGCAGCCCGTACAACTTGCCGTCCTGCTTGAGCGAGTTGAGGACGTTCGGGTCGATGTCCGCCAGCCGGGGCACGCTCTTGTCGGTGACGTACGCGGTGATGTCCTCGGCGCCGTCGTTGTCGAGCACCTGCGGCAGGTCGGTGAAGTACGTGTAGAACACGTCCGGCTGCGACTTCGCCTTCAGCATCGCGGTGAAGCGCGGCGGCTCCAGACACTGGCCGGCGGTGGACCGCCCCTCGATGGTGACGTTCGGGTACGTCTTGTTGAACTCGGCGACGTCCTCCTTCCACTCCTTGAGCTCGGCCGCCTTCGCCGTGGGCGGCATGCAGTCGATGGTGATCGTCACCTTGGTCTTCGGGTCCAGCGGGGCGGCGGGGTCGGCCGACGCGCTGCCGCCGTCCTTCTCGCCGCCGTCGTTGTCACTGCTGCTGCTCGTGCCGCAGGCCGCGAGCGCGGTGAGCGCCAGCGCGGAGACAACGGCGACCGCGCCTGCGCGGCTTCGACGGCGGAACGCGGCTCTACTCATGGGTGGTCCCCCTCGGGCATGTGCGTGGACGTCGCCCCACCGCCGGTGCGTTGTGGGGCGCCGCACACTCAACCACCGGGAACAGAAGGGCGCAATATCTAGCGCCGATCTCGTAATTGTTTGACAGATGAATGAATGGGGCGAGGCGGATCATGGGTCGCCCCGCACGGGCCCACCACCGGCGGTTGCGGCCCCCCGCAACGCGGAACGCCGCAGACCCCCGCCCCGGAAAGGGGGCGGGGGTCTGCGGCGTCGGCGCCGCCGGAGTGGTCGGTGCTACCGCGGCGCCTGGGCCGTCGAGCCGCGCACCACCAGCTCGGGCTCGAAGAGCAGTTCGCCCTGGTGCACTTCGCCGCCCTGGATCTGGGCGCACAGCAGCTCGACGACCGCGCGGCCCATCGCCTCGATGGGCTGGCGCACGGTGGTGAGCGGCGGCTCCGTGCAGTTCATGAAGGCGGAGTCGTCGTACCCCACCACCGACACCCCGTCCGGCACGGAGACCCCGCGCCGGCGCGCCGCCCGTACCGCGCCGAGGGCCAGCGGGTCGCTCGCGCAGATGATGCCGGTGGCGCCCCGGTCCAGCAGCCGGGAGGCGGCCGCCTGCCCGCCCTCCAGGGAGAACATGGTCCGCTCGACGAACTCGTCCGTCAGCTCCCGCCCGTTGGCCAGCGCGGCCGTCCGGGCGGCCGCCAGCTTGCGCCGCGAGGGGATGTGGTCGGCCGGGCCCAGTACCAGGCCGATCCTCTCGTGGCCCAGGGAGGCGAGATGGCGCCACGCCTGCTCGACGGCGACCCCGTCGTCGCACGAGATGCAGGGGAAGTCGAGGTTCTCTATGGGGGCGTTGATGAGGACCACCGGGATCTTCCGCTCCGCGAGCCGCCGGTAGTGCGCGTGCTCCGCGTCCGCCTGGGCGAAGAGCCCGCCGGCGAAGACCACCCCGGAGACCTGCTGCTGGAGCAGCAGGTCCACGTAGTCCGCCTCGGAGACACCGCCCTTGGTCTGGGTGCAGAGCACCGGCGTGAGGCCCTGCTGCGCGAGCGCGCCGCCGATGACCTCGGCGAAGGCCGGGAAGATCGGGTTCTGGAGCTCGGGCAGGACCAGGCCGACCAGCCGCGCCCGTTCGCCCCGCAGCTGGCTGGGCCGCTCGTAGCCGAGCACGTCCAGTGCGGTGAGCACCGACTGCCGGGTCGCCTGGGAGACTCCGGGCTTGCCGTTGAGGACCCGGCTGACCGTGGCCTCGCTGACACCCACCTTCTTTGCCACTTGAGCAAGTCTTCGCGTCATGGACGCAAGACTAACGCAAGCTGCGCAAGCAGCTTGCGTCGGTCGTACGGCCGTCGTGCAGGGCCGTCGCGGCGGTGGAACAGCCCCGCCGCGACGGCCCGTATGCCCGGTGAAGGCTCCTTTACGGGTTGACGTTGATCTTGAAGGTCGAGGTGGTGTTCCGGATGTCCACCGCGTTGTTGGAGAGCCTCAGGCCGTTGAAGGTGACCTCACCGACCGCGGGACCCTGCCCCGACTCCGGCAGCTCGTTCGCCCAGAGACCGAAGCCGGACTTCGCGTCGAAGGCGTCCCCGCTCTTGCGGGCACCCGAGATCGAGATGTCCGTGAAGACCGTGTCCTTGATCGGGAACTGCGGCTGCCCGCCCACGTAGTTCGTCTGGAACATCACTCCGCTGTAGGTCGGGTCCACGATGTCCACGTGGCTCACCCTGATGCCCTGGAACACCTTCGAGGCGGAGAACACCCAGATGGCCGGGAAGGTCTGCGACCCCCAGAAGTGGCCACCGGTCCGGACCAGGGAGATGTTCTCCAGGGCCGTGGGCCCGGTGCCGAAGCCGTTCATCGGATAGCCGAAGTCCAGCGAGGAGATGGTGATTCCCGCGTAGACCAGGGTGTCCGCGACCCGGAGGTTGCGGAAGGTGTTGTCGTAACCGCCGTACACGGCGATGCCCGCGGCCCGCCAGGTGAGGAGCGACGTCAGGTTCTCGAAGACGTTGTTCTTCATGTCCGCCCCGCCGGCGTCGATCGCCGAGAAGAGCGCGAAGCTGTCGTCACCGGTGGCCCGGGCCTCGTTGTTGGACACGAGGTTGTCCGTCGAACCGTTGGTCATGTTGATGCCGTCGGCGAAGGTGTCCCGGATGCGGGAGTTCTTGATGGTCATCCGGTCCGTGTTGGCGCCCCAGTACATGCACACCATGTGCTCGACCCAGACGTCGTCGATCACGATGTCGGAGACGCCCGCGAAGTCGAACACCTTCCCCGGACCGTCGATCCGCGAGGTGTAGTTGCCGAAGTAGGCGAAGCCCGAGAACGACGACCCGTTCGCCGTCGCGTCCGCGCGGAACCCGATGTCGGTGTTCTCCTGCCCGGCCGGCCCCTGGAACCTGGTGAACCAGGGCCCCGCGCCGACCACCTTCACGGCCTTCCCGTACACCTGGAACTTGGACGAGGTCTGGTAGTCGCCCGTCGGCAGATAGACGCCGACCAGCTTGCCGGTGGTGTCCATCCGCACCCGGTCCAGGGCGTTCTGGACATCCTGGTGGGTGAACCCGGCCGGCACGGCGTACGCCGCCGGGTCGGGGTTGGCGACGGCCGTCGCCTGCTCCAGGCTGACGAAGTCGATCGCGTACGTGGAGGTGTTCGCGGCGTCCTTCTGCAGCCGGATCTTGGCTCCCGCCGGCACGGTCTCACCGAGCAGGAGGTGCGCCTCGTCGTAGATGTGCCGGGGCCCGCCCGCCGAGGGGGAGTTGCCGGGGCCCGCCTCGGCGCCGTACAGCCAGGCGTACCGGGAGGTCAGCGGGAGCGCCTTCTTCAGGACACCGTTCACGTAGACGTCGATCGTGGAGTCGATGCCGCCGCCGCCCGGGGCGTCCGGGATGGAGAACCGGGTCACCAGCGTGTTGGTGGCCGCGCGGGTGGTGAACTCGACGTACTCGCCGGTCGCGTCCAGGTTCACGGCCTTGCGGCCGGACGCCTCACCGGCGATGTCGCCCACCGTGCGGTTGGGGCCGACCACCTGGGCGCCGCCCCCGGTGGTGGCGTCCTCCGCCTCGTACGTGTCGTACGGCATGTCGGCGCCGCGGCCGACGAACAGCGACTGGGTGGAGACGTTGTTCGTCCGCTTCACCGGCAGCTCGTTGGCGTCGTCGGCGAGCGTCACCTTCACGGTGTACGAGCCGTCGGCCGCCGTCCACGGCCCGAGCTTCACCGAGGCCGCGGTCGCTCCGGCCGCGATGGTCCCGGTGAACGCGCCCGTCAGGGTCTTCACGGTCGCGTTGTTGGAGTCGACCACGGCGAGGGTCACTCCGTGGCTGCCGCTCGCCGAGGCGATCGAACCCTGGTTCTTGATCGCCACGTCGAAGGTCACCGCGTCACCGGCCGAGGGGCTGGACGGCGAGGTGTTCACCGAGGCGACCAGGTCGGAGCTGGAGACCGGCTTCACCACGAGGGGATCGGTGCGGTTGTAGGTGTTGTTCGACTCGTTCTGCTCGATCACCTCGCCCGCCGGGTCGACCACCGCACCGAGCGGGTAACTCCCCGCCTCCCGCGTGCCGATGGAGGCGCTGACCGTGGTCTGCGCGCCCGCCGCCAGGGCGCCCACCGAGGCGGTGGCGACCTTGGATCCGCCCAGGAGCAGGTCCACCTTGGTGGCGGCCGAAGCGACCGCACCGCTGTTGCGGACGGTGGCACCGAGGGTGATGGTGTCCGACTCCACCGGCGCGGTGGGCGAGGCCGTCACGCCGGTGACTTCGAGGTCCGGGTTCGGCGCCGGGACCCCGATCACCTGGAACTCGGCCACCTGCCCCGCCGAGGAACCGGAGTTGGCCGTGAACTTCAGCTGTACGTCGGCGACGCGGCCGGAGACGGGGACGGTGACGCTGTTCCCGCTCGCCGGGTCGAAGGAGTAACTCTTCGCCGCGACCAGGCTGGTGAAGGAGCTCGCGCTCTGCTCCCGCCCGAGCACCTCGATGGTCTGCGTGCGCGACGACCACGCGCTGTCCGGGTTGAGCTTCAGCACCAGCGAGCTCAGGTCGGCGTTGGAACCCAGCTGGACCGTCAGGGTGTTGGGGTAGCTGCCCCCGGCTCCCTCCCAGTAGGTCGTCACGTTGTTGTCGTTGGCGTTCGTCGCCACGTAGGTGTGCACGTACGACGAGGCGCTGATCGGCTTGGACACCGCGAGGTTGGAGCCGGTGGTGCCGGAGCCGTTGCGGGTGACCGAGTTGCTCGCGGAGGACTGGTTGCCCGCCGCGTCCTTCGCCTTGACCACGTAGGTGACGGTGGCCGAGGCGGGCTGCGTGTCGGTGTACGTGGTCACCGAACCGCCGACACTGCCCCGCAGGGTGTTGTTGGCGTAGATGTCGTAGCCGGTGACCGCGGTGTTGTCGGTGGAGGCGTTCCAGACCAGCTTGATCTGACCGCTCGCCGGCTCGGTGAGCGTCAGCCCGGAGGGGGCCGTCGGCGCCGTGGTGTCCCCGCCGCTCGCCTGCCGGGTGACCGTGTTGCTGTTCCCCGACTGGTTCCCGGCCGCGTCCTTGGCCCGTACGTAGTACGAGACCGTCTGGTTCGCGGGACGGCTGTCGGTGAACGTCGTCACCCCGCCCGCGACGCTGGTCAGCAGGGTGTTGTTGGCGTAGATGTCGTAGCCGGTGACCGCGGTGTTGTCGGTGGAGGCGTTCCAGGCCAGCCTGATCTGACCGCTCGCGGGCTCGGTGAGGGCGAGACCGGTCGGCGCGGACGGCGCCTGCGTGTCACCGGTCTCGGGGCCGTAGACCTCGAACTCGGACACCTGCCCCGCGGGTTGCACGCTGTTCGCGGTGAACAGGGCACGGACGTAACGGGTGGTGGTCGCGTCGAAGGAGATCGTGACCGTCTGACCCCCCGCGCTGTCGAAGGTGTACGCCTGCGAGGCGGTCAGGTCGGTGAAGGCCGAACCGTTGGTGCTGCCCTGGATCTTCAGCGTCTGGCTGCGCGGCCCCCAGCTGTCCGGCAGCTTCAGGACCACCCGGTCGACCCGTACGGCGGAGGCGAGATCGGCCTGGATCCACTGCGGGAAGGCGTTGTTGGAGCTCTCCCAGTACGTCGACTTGTTGCCGTCGTTGGCGTTGGACGCCGGGTAGACGTCCGTGTGGCTGCTCTCGGTCAGGGTGCGCCCGCTCGCCAGGTTCACCGAGGACGCGGCGGCCACCTTCACCTCCAGCTCGGAGAGCTGGGCGGCGTCGGCCACGGAGTTGTCCGTGACGGCGATCCGTACGTAACGTGCCTTGGTGGCCGGGTAGTTCACGGTGACCGCGTTGGCCTGTCCCGGGCTGAAGGTGTACGTCGCCGAACTCTTCAGCGTGGTGAAGGCGGTGCCGTCGGTGCTGCCCTGGACGGCGAGGGTCTGCGTGCGGCTCGCCCACCCGGCCGGGAGTTTCAGCACGACACCGTCGGTCCGGACGGTGGACCCCAGGTCGGTCTGCACCCACTGGGGCTGGTTGGTTTTCGCGCTCTGCCAGTAGCTGCCCTGGTCGCCGTCGGTGATGCCGGCGGCGGTGTTCCCGGCCCGTGCGCTGCTCGCCCTGGCCGGCAGGCCCGAGGCCGCGTTCGGCCCCGCTGCCGCCGCGGCGGTCAGTGCGGGCCATCCGACGGTCAGCAGGCTGGTGACGACCACTGCGGACAGACCGCGCGCTCTCCAGCGTTTCGCTCTCATGGATCCCCGATCCCTCGGCCTCGCCCCTGACGGCGGCGAGGCGCGGCTCAGTCGATGTGCAGGGAGGATTAGATTTATGCGTCATGCACTACATCTTTTGCGAGGAGCGGTCAGAGGGTTGCAGATATCTGGAGGTCCGTCTACCGGTCTCGTAGGTACCAATTGCTGCACGGGGAAGACGAGATGGGTCGGCACCGCGTCCGAGCAGGGGCTTTCGTGAGAGCAGTCGGGAAATGCAAGTTCGCCGCAAGGGATGGAAGTCAGTTGCGTTTTTGCGCAAGGCAGCGCGGGCTGCGGACGTGCCGATGCCCCGGACCACCGCGCGCGGGAGCGCGGCGGTCCGGGGCATCGGTCAGGGCGGGTACGGAGGGGGAGCGGGCGCCCCCCGGCGTCACCAGTCGTGGACGGTGCCGTCCTGGAGGCGGTTGACCGGCAGGTAGGCGGGCTCGTACGGGTGGGCGGCGGCCATTTCCTCGTCGAGCTCCACGCCGATGCCGGGGGCCTCGCCCGGGTGCAGGTGCCCGTCGGTGAACGTGTAGGCGTGCCGGAACACCTCCTCGGTGAGCGCGGAGTGCCCGGAGTACTCCTGGATGCCGAAGTTGTGGACGGCGAGGTCCAGATGGACCGCCGCGGCCAGGCCCACCGGGGAGATGTCCTCGGGCCCGTGCGTCGCCGCCTTGACCTGGTACTGCGCGGCGAAGTCGAAGAGCTTCCGCAGCGGGGTGACCCCGCCGAAGTGGGTGACCGCCGACCGCGCGTAGTCGATCAGCCGCTCGGTGATCAGCGCCTGGTAGTCGTGGACGGTGTTGAAGACCTCGCCCACCGCCAGCGGCGTGGTCGTGTGGTGGCGGATCAGGCGGAACGCGTCCTGGTTCTCCGCGGGCGTGCAGTCCTCCAGCCAGAACGGGCGGTACGGCTCCAGGTCCTTGCCGAGCCGCGCCGCCTGGATCGGGGTGAGGCGGTGATGGGCGTCGTGGAGCAACGGCAGTTCGGCGCCGAACTCCGCCCGTACCGCCTCGAAGACCGCCGGGACGTGCCGCAGGTAGGCGTCGGTGTCCCAGTCCTCGACCAGCGGCCTGGCCTGCTGGTGGAGCACGGCGGCGCCGCTCTCGTCCGTGGTGTGCACCCCGTACACCGCCTTGAGCCCCGGCACGCCGGTCTGGATGCGGACCGCCCGGTACCCCTGGGCGAGGCGGGCCCGGACGGAGTCGAGCAGCTCGGGGATGCCGGCGCCGTTGGCGTGGCCGTAGGTGCGGACGCGGTCACGGCTCGCGCCGCCGAGGAGCTGGTAGAGCGGGAGCCCGGCGGCCTTGGCCTTGATGTCCCAGAGCGCCACGTCCACGGCGGCTATCGCGGCCATGGTGACCGGCCCGCGCCGCCAGTAGGCGCCCCGGTACAGGTACTGCCAGGTGTCCTCGATGCGGTGCGGGTCGAGCCCGACGAGCAACGGCAGCACGTGGTCCTGGAGGTAGCCGACGACGGCGAGCTCCCTGCCGTTGAGCGTGGCGTCGCCGAGCCCGGTGAGCCCCTCGTCGGTCGTCAGCTTCAGCGTGACGAAGTTGCGTCCGGGACTGGTGACGATCAACTTCGCGTCGACGATCTTCATGCGCGTGCTCTTTCCGGTACTGGGCAGGGCTGTGCGATACCGGGCGGGGCCGTCGGTGACGACCCGCCCTGCCCGGTATTCCATCAGTCCCGTCGCCGGCGCTCCGCCCGGGCCTCCCTCCCGCACGCGTGCGTGGTGGCCGGGCCCGTCACGGCCCGGCCACCACGCCGTGGTTCACCCCGTGTACTGCGCGAACACGCGGGTGTAGTCCCACGCCTGCTGGCTGACGTCCGAGCAGGTGTCCGCGCCGCCGCCGGTGCACGGCCGGTCACGGTTGACCGACCAGAAGGTCAGCCGTGCCAGGTGGTGCTGCTGGGCGTACGCGAGGATGGTGCGGAAGTCGTCCACCGTCACGGTCTCGTTGTCGTCGGTGAGGCCGTTCATGGACGAGATGCCGATCGACCGGTACGTCTGGTCGTCGGTGTACCCGTAGGCGCTCTTCACCGCGTTCTTCAGGCCCTCGGCGGCCTGCTTGGTGAGGTTGCCCATGTTCTGGCCGGCGCCGCCGAAGTCGAACGGCATGATCGTCCAGCTGTCGACGGTCAGCCCCGAGGAGGCGGCCCGGTTGATCAGCGAACTGTCCGGACCGCTCTGGCCGGTGCCGAAGGTGACGTACACCTTGATGCCCGGGTTGTTGGCCTTGACGGTCTTCAGCGCGTCCACCGTGCGCTGCTGCACGGTGGCGCTGCTGTAGGCGTCCGCCTCGATGTCGATGTCGATCGCCTTGAGGCCGTACGCGTTGATGACCTTCTGGTAAGCGGCGGCCAGCTCACCGGCGCTGGAGCAGGAGCTCTCCAGCTTGTTGCCGCTCCAGCCGCCGAACGACGGGATGACGTCGCCGCCCGCCGCGCGCACGGTGTTGACCGTCTGCTGGTCGACGCCGCCGGTCAGGGCCCGCGAACCGTCCCACTGCGGGTTGCAGTAGCCGTTGCTCAGGACGAACGCCAGGGTGAACCACTTCACCCCGGTCGCGTTCATCACGGTCGTCGGACTCGGCGGACTGCCCCACCCGTTGTAGAGGTACGGGGCCACGGCCATGGTCCCGCCGGGTGCGGGCGTGCCGCCGCCCGAGGGGGCCGTCCACTTCTGGTTGGCGGTTCCGGAGCAGGTCCAGAGCTGGAGCCGGGTGCTGTTCGCCGAGGAGTTGCCCGTGGCGTCCACGCACTTGTTCGCCTGCGGGTTCACGATGTCGCGTGCCGCGGAGACGGACCACTTCTGGTTGGCGCTGCCCGCGCAGTCCCAGAGCTGGAGCTGGGAACCGTCGGCGGTGCCGTTGTCCTTGACGTCGAGACACTTGCCCAGCGCGCGGATGGTGCCGTCGCTGTTGACGCTCCACTGCTGGGCGGCGGAGCCGTTGCAGTCGTACAGCTGGACAGCGGTGCCGTTGGCCGCCGAGGCGCCGGCGACGTCGACGCACTTGCCGCCGATGCCGGTGATGGCACCGGTCGCGGTCACCGCCGCCTGCGCGGTGGCCGGCAGCGAGACGAGGGACGCCCCGGCCGCGAGGAGGAGCGCCGAGGGCAGCGCCAGGGACCGGCCCCAGCGGCGGCGGGTACCTGCGAGCGCGCTCACGCGGCGTTCACCGTCCACTTCTGGTTGGCCGTGCCGGAGCAGGTCCAGAGCTGGAGCCGGGTGCCGTTCGCCGAGGAGTTGCCCGTGGCGTCCATGCACTTGTTCGACTGGATGCCGACGATGTCCTTGGCCGCGGGGGTCGCCCATTTCTGCGCGGCGCTCCCGTTGCAGTCCCAGAGCTGGAGCAGGGTGCCGTCGGCGGTGCCGGCGTCCTTGGCGTCTAGGCACTTGCCGAGGGCGCGGATACTGCCGTCGGAGTTGACGGACCACTTCTGGGCGGCGGAACCGTTGCAGTCGTACAGCTGCACGGCGGTGCCGTTCGCGGTGGCGGCGCTCGCCACGTCGACGCACTTGCCGCCGATGCCCGTGATCGAACCACCGGTGGCCGGGGGAGGAGTCGTGCCGCCGTCACTGGTGGTGACGTGCACGTAGTCGACGACGAGCTGGCCGGGGAAGGGCGTCGATCCGTCGGGGTCGCCGGGCCAGTAGCCGCCGACCGCGAGGTTCAGGATGATGAAGAAGGGCTTGTTGAACACCCAGCTGTTGCCGCCCACGTCGGCGGGGGTGCGCGTCTGGTAGACGTTCCCGTCGACCGACCAGGTGATGGAGTTCGGGGCCCAGTCGACCGCGAAGGTGTGGAACGCGTCGGCGAAGGCCTGGCCGTTCGGCAATGTGTAGCCCGCGCCGATGCCCGCGGAGCCGGAGTACCCGGGGCCGTGGATGGTGCCGTGGACCGCGCCCGGCTCGTAGCCGACATTCTCCATGATGTCGATCTCACCGCTGTTGGGCCAGCCGACGCTGCCCAGGTCCGCGCCGAGCATCCAGAACGCCGGCCACATGCCCTGGCCGCGCGGGATCTTCATCCGGGTCTCGACGTGCCCGTACGTCGAGGTGAACTTGCCGGAGGTGTTCAGCCGTGCCGAGGTGTACTGGCACGTGCCGTACCAGCACTGGTAGTTGGCGGGGTTCTCCTTGCGGGCGGTGATGACCAGGTTGCCCTGGCCGTCCAGCTTGGCGTTGTTCGCGCCCGACGTGTAGTACTGCCGCTCGTGGTTGCTGACGTTGTCGCCGGTCTCCGTCTGCCACTTGCTCGCGTCGGGCGCCGATCCGGCCGCGCCGTTGAAGTCGTCGGAGAAGGTCGTGGTCGCGGCGGCCGCGGCGGCGGCGCTCTGGCCGGTCACGGGTGCCGCGCCCGCGGGAACGGCGGTGAGCAGGCCGGAACAGCAGAGGAGGGACGCGACACAGAGCGCCAGTCGGCGCTTTCTGGGGGTTCGCACCATCATCACTTCACTTCGTGTGGGGGTTGCCCGGTCGGGGATCTTTCGGGCAGGGGCTTTTCGTCACGGCTCATATGGTCATGGGCATGACAGGTTGCAGCACGAACCGGCACCCGAGGGGGCGATGCCGGTTGTTAATTCACTACTTGATTTAAGTGAGGGGAGGAGAGGGCGTCAAGGTGCTGGTACAGACCTTCTGTTGGCCGTGGGGGAGGGGTGCGCGGGCCGCTCGTTTCATGTCTTGAACGAGCGGGCGCCCCGTCGTCGACCGCGTCGACCGCGCCGGCCCGTCACTCGGCGTGCCGGGCGGGGGCGGTGACCGTGCGTCGGTCCGCGAGGGGGCCGGGTTCGAGTGGCGCACCGGAATTCGGTCGTGAGTGCGGGCCGTCATACCAGAGCGGGACGGATGGCGGGCAAGTTCGGCAACTGGCGCTCACGCCCGCCGCGTCGGCGACTACCGTGTGTGCTCAGTGATCAACGATGGGCTCATGTTCTTCGAGCCCACCCGGTTGATCCGGAGCCTTGACGACCCCCTTTGGTGCCACCGCATGAACGATTCCGGGTGCCCCACGTACCGAGGACGCTGATGTCTCAACTTCGCGCACCAGAAGCGCGACCGGATCGCCGGGAGAGCGGGCGGCACGGCCGCCCGGCTGGCCGTTCCCCATCCACCGCCGCGAAGCCGCGTGCCGCGCAGCCGACCCCGGAGCTGCGGATGCGCGGCCAGATGACGCGTGCGGCGCTGCTGCCGACCGTGGCCGCCCTGCTGAGCGGTGCCGCCGCGGTCATCTTCACCGTGCGGGCTTCCGGGCTACGCCCCTCCGGCAGCCTGCTGGCCGCGCTCGGCGGCTCGGGCGCGCTCGCCGTGACGGCCGTCGCGGCGGCGTGCATCGGCGCCCACCGGGTCTCGGCCGGACTGCTCGACCGGGCCCAGGCGCTCCGCCGGACCAACGCACGCGGCCAGGCCGACCTCCAGCGGGCGCTGGAGCAGCTCCGCGCCGGCGAAGTGCTTCCCGCCCGCCGGCCCCCGCAGCCCACCGCCCCGGGTGCGGACGCCTTCGACCTGCTCGGACAGGAGATCACGCGCTCCCAGGAAGCCGCCGTGGCCGCCGTGGCGCAGGCCTCCCAGCTCTTCAGCAACGCGGGCAACGAACAGAAGGTGGAGGTCTTCGTCAACCTCGCGCGCCGTCTGCAATCCCTGGTGCACCGCGAGATTCAGATTCTCGACGAACTCGAACACGAGGTGGAGGACCCCGACCTCCTCAAGGGCCTCTTCCACGTCGACCACCTGGCGACCCGCATCCGCCGCCACGCCGAGAACCTCGCCGTGCTCGGCGGGGCGGTCTCCCGTCGGCAGTGGTCCAACCCGGTCACCCTCACCGAGGTGCTGCGCTCCGCCATCGCGGAGGTGGAGCAGTACCCGCGGGTCAAACTCGTCCCGCCGATCGAGGGCACCCTGCGCGGGCACGCCGTCGCCGACGTGATCCACCTGGTGGCCGAACTCGTGGAGAACGCCACCGTGTTCTCCGCCCCGCACACCCAGGTCCTGCTGCGGGTCCAGTCCGTCACGGCGGGCTTCGCGCTGGAGGTGGAGGACCGGGGGCTCGGCATGCCGGGCCAGGAGCAGAGCCGCATGAACGCCCTGCTCGCCGACCCCGACCAGGTCAACGTCGCCCACCTGCTCCAGGACGGCCGCATCGGGCTGTTCGTCGTCTCCGCACTCGCCCGCCGGCACGGCATCGCGGTACGGCTGGAGAGCAACATCTACGGCGGTACGCAGGCGGTCCTGGTCCTCCCGCAGGTGCTGCTCGGCACCGAGAGCGGCACCACCCCGCCGGAAGGCGTCCCGGTGCCCCCGCCCGGCGCCGTGCACCGGCCCCCGGCCCAGGACTCCGTACCCCAGGCCCATCCGGCACCGGGGTACACCGGGCCCCGGCCCGCACCCGTCCTCCCCGGCGGCCCGGACCGCACCCGGCAGCCCGGCCAGGACCAGCTTCCGCCCGCCCAGGACCGGCTCCGGCCCGTACCGGGACGAGTCGGCCCCCTCGGCGCGGCACCCGGAGCGCCCGGCGCATCCGGTCAAGGGCAGGGGGCACCCGGCGTACCCGGTGCGGGACCGGGAACCCCGGGAGCCCCGCAGCCCCCGCGCCAGATCCGCCGCGAGGCCCAGGGCCCGCCGCTGCCGCAGCGCACCTCGGAGCGGTCGGCGGCCACCGGCCCCCACCCCGCACCCTCGGGATACCCCGCGCCCGCCGCGTACCCCGAACCGGAACCCGCGGCCCCGGCACGCCCCGAACTGCCCCGGCGCACCAACCAGGAGAACCTGGTGCCGCAGCTCCGCCAGGCCCCGGTGCGCCGCGTTCCGGACGAGCACGCGGTGCACGACCCCGGTCTCGTCGCCGCGTTCCGGCGCGGGATCGACCTGGCGGAGGCCCGGTCGGCGCAGGACTCGGAAGCCCCGGCCGCGGGTGGCGACGGCCCGCCGTCCGCCACCGGTCCCGGTCCGTCCCCCCGGGGATCCGGCCAGGGACTCCCGCAGGGAACGGGGTCCGTCGCGCCCGGGTTCGCCCCGTACGCCCCTCCGGCCGCGCAGCCGGCACGGCGGGTCACCCCGTTGCCCGTCCGCGCGCCGGCCGCACCGTCAGACAAGGGAATCGCGGGCCGGCCCGGCCCCCGTCACGAGAACCCCGACCCCCGTCACGAGAACACGTACAAGGAGTAGATGCACCATGCCGAGCGAAATGACGTCCGGTCAGGTCGCCGACCTGGACTGGCTGCTGAGCGGACTCGTCCAGCGCGTTCCGTACACCCGCAGCGCCGTCCTGCTGTCCGCGGACGGACTGGTGAAGTCGGTCCACGGCATGGACTCCGACAGCGCGGACCACATGGCCGCCCTGGCGGCGGGGCTCTACTCCCTGGGCCGCAGCGCCGGGGCCAGGTTCGGGGACAACGGCGACGTGCGCCAGGTCGTGGTCGAACTCGACTCCACCCTGCTCTTCGTCTCCACCGCCGGTTCCGGCACCTGCCTCGCGGTCCTCGCGGGCCGCGAGGCGGACGCGGCGGTCCTCGGGTACGAGATGACCATGCTGGTCAAGAGCGTGCGACCGTATCTGGCCACCCCGGCGCGGCACATGGCGGGAACACCGTTCACCCCGGGGCTGTGAGGATGCGGGCTCAGGAAGGGCCGCTGCTCGACGCCGAGGCCGGCCGGCTCGTTCGTCCGTACACCGTCAGCAGCGGCCGGACCCGGCCGACGACCGAGCTCGACCTGCTCTCGCTGATCATGGCGACCGGCAGGCAACCGCAGGCCCACCTGGGCCACGAACACACCGTGACGCTCGGGCTGTGCGAGGGCCCCACGTCCGTCGCCGAGGTGGCCGCGCATCTGCGGCTGCCCGCGACGGTCGCCAAGGTCCTCGTCTCCGACCTGGTCGACTGCGGGGCCGTCACCGCGCACGCCCCCGCCTTCCAGGACATGCCCACCGACCGAACCCTGCTGGAGGCAGTGCTCGATGGTCTACGACGACAACTCTGACAGCACCGCCCGCCCCGCGCCCTTCCCCGTGGCCCTCAAGGTCCTGGTCGCGGGCGGGTTCGGGGTCGGCAAGACGACGTTCGTGGGCGCCGTCAGCGAGATCGCCCCGCTGAGCACGGAGGAGCTGCTGACCCAGGTCGGCGTGGGTACGGACAACCTCGACGGGATCGAGTCCAAGCGGGCCACCACGGTGGCCATGGACTTCGGCCGGCTCACCCTCTCCGACGAACACGTCCTCTACCTCTTCGGCACCCCCGGCCAGGAACGTTTCTGGTTCATGTGGGACGAGCTGTCGCAGGGCGCCCTCGGCGCGGTGGTGCTGGCCGACACCCGGCGCCTCGAAGAGTGCTTCGCCGCCGTCGACTTCTTCGAACGGCGCGGCATCGGCTTCATCGTCGCCGTCAACGAGTTCGACGGCGCCTACCGGTACGGCCCCGACGAGGTGCGGGCCGCGCTGGACCTCCCGCCGGGCGTCCCGGTCGTCCTGTGCGACGCGCGGATCGCCAGCTCCGGCACGGGCGCGCTGGTGACCCTCCTCCAGCACCTCATCAATGCCACCCCGGCCCCGGCCCCGCTCCAGACGTACGGAGCACACCCGTGACCGGCAGGCCGCTGCTCACCCCGGCCGACCGCGACGGCACCACCCGGGCCGCCCGGTTGCGCCGGCTCGGCCTGGGGGAGCGGCCGGACACGACGTTCGACAACTTCGACGACTTCGCGGACCGGGTCGCCGCCGTGACCGCCACCCCTTTTTCCATGGTCAACTTCATCGACGAGAACCGTCAGTTCTTCGCCGGCCTGCACACACCCGCCGGCAACCAGGGCGGCGGCGACCTCGGAGCCGCCGCTGCGCACAACAACCGGAGCGACCGCTACCTCGCCCGTGACCACGGCTACTGCCCGCACGTGCTGGTCCGTCGCAAGGCCCTGGTGCTGGACGACGTCTGCGACTACCCGCGCTTCGCCGGGAACCCGGTCGTGGACGGCATAGGGATTCGCTCCTACCTCGGAGCCCCGCTCATCGACGGTACGGGCGTCGCCCTCGGCACCGTCTGCGCCGTCGACACCGTCCCCCGGCCGTGGGGGCGCGCGGGGCTCGTCACCATCAAGGCGCTCGCCCAGGAGCTGATGGGCCACATCGACCGCCGGGAGCTGCCCCGCCGCTGAGACCGTCCCGCCACCCGTCCCGCCAGGTCCGTCAGGCGGTCAGGAACCGGGTGATGCTGCGCCGGAGCCCCGCGGAGTCGAGCCCGTGCGCCGCGACGTGCTCGTCCATCTGCCCGTAGCGGCGGAGATCGGCGCGGCCCACGCCCAGGCCCAGCACCCGGTGCGGCAGGTCGAGCAGGGCTTCGCCGGCCACCGCCGCTGAGGTTCCGGCGAGGTACGGCTCCACGAGCACCACGTCGGTGGTACCCGCGCCCGCAGCCCTGCGCAGCACGGCTGAGTCGAAGGGCCGCACGGTGGCCGCGTACAGCACCGTCGTGTCCAGCCCTTCCGTCGCCGCCAGCACGTCGTCCAGTGTCGGACCCACCGCGACGACGACGCCCCGGGAGCCCTCGCGCACGGTGAGGAAGGCATCGTCCTCCACCGGCATGGCCCGGCGGTTCGACTGCAGCGACAGCCGCAGGTAGACCCTGTCGTCCCCGGCGGCGGCCCGCCGCAGCAAGGCCTCCGCCTCGTCCGGGTGGCCCGGGACGTGCACGCTCCAGCCGTCGAGCGTGTCCATCAGCGCCACGTCGCCGGGCGACATGTGGGTGAAGCCGGCTGCGGGGAAGTCGTAGGACGCCCCGGAGCTCACCAGCACCCCGGCCACGCCCTGGTGCCCGAAGTCGAGCTTCACCTGCTCGAAGGGGCGCTCGACCAGGAAGCTCGCGAAAGTGTGGACGATCGGCCGCATCCCGGTCAGGGCCATCCCGGCGCCCGCGCCGATCAGCAGCTGCTCGCGGATGCCGACGTTGACCACCCGGTCGGGATGGCTCCGCGAGGCCTTCTCGAAGCCGTCGCGGCTGATCTCCGCCAGTACGAGGGCGAGGCGCGGATCCTGGTCCAGGAGTTCGGTGGTGGTGGCGATGAAGCGTTCACGCATGGTGTCCACGGGGGAAGGGTCCTTCCGTTGCTGCTGACGTTGCTGCTGACGTTGCTGCTTGGGCGGGGTGCGGGTGCGGGGGCGTGGGTGCGGGGGCGTGGGTGTGGGCGGGGCGAGCAGGAGGCGCGGGCCGGTCAGCGCTTCGGCGCGGTCCGGGCGACCACGGCGCGCGGCCGGCCGGGGTGCGGGGCGCTGAACGCCGCGTACAGCGCCTCGTGGTCCCCGCCGTCCACACTCGCCACCGACCATCCGGCGGTCTCGAAGCGTGCCGCGATCCCGCCGGGCCGGCCGTAGGTCGACGAGGCGTTGTCGATCACCACGGTGTGCAGCTGCTCCAGCCCCGAGGGCCCGGCGAAGGCGAGCGCCTCGTGATTGCTGCCCTCGTCCAGTTCGGCATCGCCCACGAGGACCCAGACCCGGGGGTCGGTGCGCCCCTGCGCCCGCAGCCCCAGGACGGTGCCCACCGCCAGGGGCAGGCCGTGTCCCAGCGAACCGCTGCCGATCTCGGCCCCCGGCACCCGCAGCCGGTCGGGGTGCTGGCCCAGCGGCGAGTCGAAGGTGCCGAAGCCGGGGAGCAGCTCCTCCGCGAAGAAACCGTGGGCGGCGAGCACCGCGTAGTAGGCCATGGGCCCGTGCCCCTTGGAGAGCAGGAACCTGTCCCGCTCCGGATCGTCCACGGTCTCGGGGCCGACCCGGAGCACCCGGTCGTAGAGCACCCAGAGCACGTCCAGGGTGGAGGTGGCGGCCGGCCCGTGCTTCTCGTCGCCGGTCATGAGGCTCATCAGGCGGTTCAGGTCCGTGTAGCCGTGTGTGCGGAGCCCGGCTCCGGTGGAGTTCGTCATGCCGATCATGGTGCGACCTCAACCAAGGTTGAGGTCAAGGGAAAGGTGTTCGTGACCACCTGCTCGGGTTTGGTATTGTTCTCTTGCAGGTTCGGCCAGGGCGAAAGCCCAGGTCAGACGGTGCCGGGACGTGGCGCAGCTTGGTAGCGCACTTGACTGGGGGTCAAGGGGTCGCAGGTTCAAATCCTGTCGTCCCGACTCGAAAGAGTCGTAGAACGAGGGCCGGTTTCGGATGTATCCGAAGTCGGCCCTCAACTTTTTGGGCTCCGGCGGGTACCGGCGTCCTTCGGATGTTCGTACAGTGTCGGTATCGGTCCGATTGCGACGGTCTCCACGTGTGTGGTCGCCGCCCTCGCACGCCGTTCGGCTCCATCACGGGGGCAGTGCCGTCTCGGCCACCCTCGGTCGTGGTTTCCGGTTCATCCGGATCGCCCCTGAAACACCCCTGGCCGCGTGCCCGTGGGCAACGGCTCGATCGGGTCGTGGATTCGCGGCGGCCACCCTTCGGCACACTCACGTTCGGTCACCCCCCGGCGGTCGCCGATTGGCGCGCCCGGGGAGAGGGCCGGGGCGCCCCCGCGTACCGGATACGGCGAGGCTCCCGCCGTCACGGGCCCGCTCGTCGTGTCGCCCGGCGCGGTGCGGGTCCTTCGAGAGGTGTCCGGGCCGGCTGGGACTCCGCTGCGGGCCCTGTCCTGCTCGCGGGCGGTGCGGCGCGTTCGCCGGGCCGCGGGAGCGAGGCCGAGGCGCTCTCGCAGGACGATGCGGGGCGGAGTCGCCGCTCCGCCGGCGCCGGCGGACAGGGTGACGGAGCAACTGCGGTGCGGTGGGATTCCTCCTGTGGCAGGGGGGTCTCGCTTGGGCGGGAATGGGCGAGAAAATGTGGCCCTCCCCGCCCTGTGTGCGAGCTGCGGTCCATGTTTCTGGAGGTATTCATGTGGCTGGTGTGACTACTGGGAGCGATGTGCGCGCATGGCTTGAAATGCGCTGCGCGCTCGGGAAGGTCACACCTTTTATCGCCATAAAGTCCTGGCATTGATCAACTTCCTCTCGGGGTGGCCGGGCGGGTAATGGCCATCTGCGGGGTGTTCGGCTGCTTTGGGTCGAATTTGAACACTGGACGGCAGGGCGGAGAAGGGCTTGAATTCCTCCGTGCCTGCGGTGGTGCAATCGGCGCCGACTGTTCCGTGGGTGACCTCTCCGATCGGATACGGCCGGGGCGGAAATGGTTGTGGACGGGGGCTAATGGAAGATCGCTTGCGCGGTGGGCCGATCCCTGTGTCGCGATTGTTGACCGGGATGGCCGAAAGTGATGCCATGGGCCGTTGCCCGTGGGCGGCCCGCTCGCGTTGAAGCGCCGGCATGGTGCGCCAGGACCTGCCCTCCGGGTCGGACCCGGAGGCCGTGGGGGCGCCCCCGATCGGCGTGCACACTTCTCTGCCGAGCTGGGACGTTCGTCCGAATTGGTGCCGGAATATTGCTGTCCCTGCCTTGAGTCCGTGCTTTTCGGATTTTTCGGCAGGCGGGTGCTTTCCCGTGCAGTGAATCGGCTGCGCTTGTGAAATTTCTGTGGGGCCTTGCATCTGTGTGGAACCGCTGGCAAGGTCAAAGTCGGCCAGATGGTGTGCCCGAAGAATTCTTACTCATTCACCAGAGGAGCGGCCAATCATGGTGTACAGATTCTCGCTTGTCCTGAACCGGGAAGTGAACGACCAGGAAAAGGTTGCCCTGAAAGAGGTGAGTCCTGCCGACATCACGTTCGTCGACGACACCCTCCCGACGAACGCTGATGTTCCGGTGACCCGGATCGAATTCGAGGACGAGGTCACGCCCACGCTCGCCGAAGCCATCGAGGCAGGCTTCGAGGCCGTAAAGGCCGTCCCGGAGCTGTCCGTTCCCGGACTGAGCGTGCCGGCCCAGCCGGCCACGGCCGAGACCGCGGAGACCGCGGAGGTCGCCGGCGCGACGGCCGAAGCCACGCCCTGACGGCACGGGGGTCCTCGCCCCGCGGGGACTGAAGCCGACTCCCGCGCCGGAGCCGTACGGGCAACCACCGCCAGGCGCCCGAGGAGGTGCGCGGCCACCGCGAGGAGCGGCCGGCCGCGGCCTTCCGCGCACCGGCCCGGCGCATGCAACACCGTGAAGAACAAGCACTTCAGTGGCAAGGCCGCGTTCGTCGTGCACGCGCGCGGCCGGCACGGTCGACTCGCAGTTCACTACGGGGGGAGCAAGGCCGGCATGGCCGACGAACAGCAGCTTCGTGACTACCTCAGGGTCATGACCGCCAAACTGCGCAGCACCCGGACGGAACTGGACCGGCTCAGGCACGAGCCCATCGCCGTGGTGGGCATGGGATGCCGGTACCCCGGTGGTGTCGACAGCCCCGAAGCGCTGTGGCGGCTGGTCTCGGACAGCGAGGACGCCGTCGCCGGATTCCCCGCCGACCGCGGGTGGGACATCGCGGGGCTCTACGACTCGCCCGACCTGCCCGGCTCGGCCACGCGCGAGGGCGGATTCCTCTATGAGGCAGCCGAGTTCGACGCGGGGTTCTTCGGGATCAGCCCACGCGAGGCGCTGGCGATGGACCCGCAGCAGCGGCTGCTGCTGGAGACCTCGTGGGAGGCGGTCGAGCGCGCCGGATTCGACCCGGCCTCGCTCCGAGGCTCCCGTACCGGCGTGTTCACGGGTGTCTACTCCTCCGCCGCGGCCTACGGGAGCGACGGAGACCTGGACTTCGCGGACGCCACCGGCCACCTGCTGACCGGTACCGCCAACAGCGTTCTCTCCGGCCGGATTTCGTTCACTCTCGGCCTGGTCGGCCCGGCCCTCACCGTGGACACCGCCTGCTCCTCCTCCCTGGTCGCCCTGCACCTGGCGGTCCAGGCGCTGCGCACCGAGGAATGCGACCTCGCCCTGGCCGGCGGTGCGACCCTCATGTCCTCACCCGTGCTGTTCAGGGAGTTCTCCCGCCAGCGGGGACTCGCCGCGGACGGACGCTGCAAGCCGTTCTCGGCGGACGCCGACGGAACGGGCTGGGGCGAGGGCGCCGGCATGGTGGTCCTGGAGCGGCTGACGGACGCGCGCCGTGCGGGGCACCCCGTCCTGGCCGTGATCAGCGGCAGCGCGGTCAACCAGGACGGCGCCTCCAACGGGCTGACCGCGCCCAACGGCAGCTCGCAGCGCGTCGTCATCGGAGCGGCTCTCGACAACGCCCGGCTGACGGCCGCCGACGTGGACGCGGTGGAGGCGCACGGAACGGGTACCCGGCTGGGCGACCCCATCGAGGCACAGGCCCTGCTGGAGACATACGGGCAGGCCGCGGGACGCCCCGCCGGCCGGCCGCTGTGGCTGGGATCGGTGAAGTCCAACATCGGTCACACCCAGGCCGCCGCCGGCGTCGCCGGCGTCATCAAGATGGTCATGGCGCTGCGCAACGGCGTACTGCCCCGCACCCTCCACTCCGAGCGGCCCTCGGAGTACGTCGACTGGACCGCCGGCCGGGTGCGGTTGCTGCAGCAGCCGCAGGACTGGCCCCGGCCCGCGGACGGCACCCCCCGGCGCGCGGCGGTCTCGGCGTTCGGCATCAGCGGTACCAACGCGCACCTGGTGCTGGAGGACGCGCCCGAGCCGCAGGTGCCGGTCGAGGAGACAGCCGGTGCCGCCGGTCCGTCCGTCCTGCCCGGGGCGACGGCATGGGTGCTTTCCGGCCGCACACCGCAGGCGTTGGCCGCGCAGGCCCGCAAACTCTCCGCGCACCTCGCCACCTGCCCCCGACCGGTGGCGCCGGCCGGGATCGCCTGGTCGCTCGCCACCACGCGGACCGCCTTCGAGCACCGCGCCGTACTGCTGGACCCCGGACCGGGCGACGGACTGGCCGCGCTCGCCGCCGGGGAGCCGACCGCGGACGCGGTGACCGGACAGATCAGGGCGGGGGGCACCGGCCGCACGGTGTTCGTCTTCCCCGGTCAGGGCAGTCAGTGGGTCGGTATGGGGCGCGGGCTGGCGGAGGTCTCGCCGGTGTTCGCGGCGAGGCTGGCGGAGTGCGGCGAGGCTCTCGCGCCCTACGTGGACTGGCAGTTGGACGATGTGCTGGCGGGGCGGCACGGGTTCGAGGCAGCTGATGCGGTCCAGCCGGCGTTGTGGGCGGTGATGGTGTCGCTCGCCGCGGTCTGGGAGGCGGCCGGTGTCGCCCCCGACGCGGTGGTGGGGCACTCGCAGGGCGAGATCGCCGCTGCCGCGGTGGCCGGGATCCTGTCCCTCGACGACGCCGCCAAGGTCGTCGCTCTGCGCAGCAGGACTCTGACGGCCCTTGCCGGACGCGGCGGGATGATGGCCGTCGACGGGGCGGCCGACACCGTCCGCGGCTGGCTGGAGCCGATGGGGGAGCGCCTGTCGGTCGCGGCCGTCAACGGCCCGTCGGCCACCGTGGTCGCCGGCGACCCGGACGCCCTGCACGAGCTCGCCGCGCGCCACCCCGACGTACGCACCCGCGTCCTGCCCGTGGACTACGCCTCGCACAGCGCGCACGTCGAGGAACTGCGCGACGGCATCGCCTCCGCTCTGGCCGGAATCGAACCCCGCGAGACACGCATCCCGATGATCTCCGCGATGAACGGGCAGTGGCTCACCGGGCCGGAACTCGACCCCGCCTACTGGTACGCCAGCCTGCGCGAGACCGTCGAGTTCGCCCGGGCCGTCCGCACCCTCGGCGACGACGGCTACGACACCTTCGTCGAGGTCTCCCCGCACCCCGTCCTGGCCATGGCCGTCGGCGACGGACTGGCGGACCTCGACCCCGTGGTCGTCGGCACGCTGCGCCGCGACGACGGGGGGACCCAGCGGCTGCTCGCCTCCCTCGCCGAGGCGTACACCCACGGCGTCCCCGTGGACTGGACCGCCGTCCTGCCCCGCGCCGAGCGGGTCGACCTGCCCACCTACGCCTTCCAGCGCAGCCGCTACTGGCCCCGCCGCACCGAGGCCCTCCCGCAGACGACGACCGCCCCCGCCGAGGACACCTGGCGCTACCGCACCGCCTGGGAACCGCTCGGCCCGGCCACCCCCGCCCTGACCGGGACCTGGCTGGTCGTCACCCGTGAGGGAACCGACCCGGGCGACCACGTCGCGGCCCTGACCGCACACGGCGCCGAGACCGTCGTCCTGCGCACCGGAGCGGTGCGGCGCGCCGGACTCGCCGACGAACTCACGGCCGCGGTCGCCGCCCTCCCCGGGGCGCCCGCGCGACCGGCCGGCGTCCTCTCGCTGCTCGCGCTGGACCCCCGGCCGCTGCCCGGCTCACCCGCCGTCCCGTACGGAACCGCCGCCACCCTGGCCCTGGTACAGGCCCTCGGGGACGCCGCGATCGACGCCCCGCTCTGGGCCCTCACCCGCGGTGCCGTGCGCGTCGCCCCCGACGACGCCCCACCCGCGCCCGTCCAGGCGCAGGCCTGGGGACTCGGCCGGGTCGCCGCGCTGGAGCACCCCGACCGCTGGGGCGGACTGGTCGACCTGCCCGAGCAGTGGGACGAGCGGGCGGCCGGCCGCCTGGCCGCCGTCCTCGCCGACGGCTCCGAGGACCAGGTCGCGCTCCGCCGCTCCGGGGCCTTCGCCCGGCGCCTGGTCCCCGCACCCCGTACGGCCACCGGTTCTGCCGGACCCGGGGGCACCTGGTCCCCGCGCGGAACCGTGCTCGTCACCGGCGCCACCGGTTCCATCGGCCCGCACCTGACCGCCTGGCTGGCCGGGCGCGGCGCCCAGCGCCTCGTGCTGCCCACCCGGTCCGGGCCCGGACCGGCCCTCGCCGCCCACGCCGCCTCCCTCGCCGGGGCCGGCACCGCCGTCGACGTCCTCACCTGCGACCTTGCCGACCGCCCGGCGCTCGCCGCCCTGCTGGACCGGGTCGCCGCCACCGGACCGCGGCTGTCCACCGTGCTGCACACGGCCAACGCCTTCCACCTCACCCGCATCGACGACACCGACCTCGCGGGCCTGGAGGACTCCCTGGCCGGCAAGGCGTCCGGCGCCGACCACCTCGACGAACTGGTCACCGGCGCCGACGAGTTCATTCTCTTCTCCTCGATCGCCGCGGCCTGGGGCAGCGCCGAGCACGGTGCCTACGCCGCCGCCAACGCCCACCTCGACGCCCTCGCCGAGCGGCGCGCGGCGCGCGGCGAGGCCGCACTCTCGCTCGGCTGGGGCGTGTGGGACACCCGCGACTGGGCGGCGCCGGACGCCTTCGGAGCGCACGGCCCGGCGACCATCACCGGCGACGTCCTGCGCCGCCAGGGCACCCGGTTCCTGGAACCCGGCCGTGCACTGGACGTACTCGGCCACGTCCTCGCCGACGGAACCGGAGCCACCGGCCCCTACCTCGCACTCGCCGACATGGCATGGGCCGACTTCGCCCCCGTCTTCACCGCGGCCCGCCGAAGCGCCCTGCTGGACCGCATCCCTGCCGCCCGCCAGGCACTCGAAGGCGCCGCGCCCGCCACCGACGCGGACACGTCCGCGAACGACTTCGCCCGCTCCCTGGCCGGTGCCGCGGGCGCCCCGGAACGGGAACGCCTCGCCACCGACCTGGTCCGCGGCCACGCGGCGGCGGTACTCGGACACCGGGACGCGGGCGACATCGCCGGTCACCGCGCCTTCCGCGACCTGGGCTTCGACTCGCTGACCGCCGTCGAGCTGCGCAAACGGCTGGCCACGGCCACCGCCCTCCGGCTGCCGTCCACGATCGTCTTCGACCACCCCACCCCGGCCTCGCTCGGCGCCCACCTCGCCGCGACGGCCCTCGGCACCGCCGCCGGCACGGACGCTCCCTCGCCCGCCACGGGCACCACCGCGTCCGACCCCGACGAGCCGCTCGCCATCGTCGGCATCGGCTGCCGCCTGCCCGGCGGAGTCACCACCCCCGACCAGTACTGGAACCTGCTCGCCTCGGGCGCCGACGTGATCGGGGGCCTGCCCACCGACCGCGGCTGGGACCCCGACCTCTACGACCCCGACCCCGACCGCCAGGGCAAGTCCGCCACCCACCGCGGCGGCTTCCTCCACGACGCCCCCGAGTTCGACGCCGCCTTCTTCGGCATCAACCCGCGCGAGGCCCTCGCGATGGACCCCCAGCAGCGACTGCTGCTGGAGACATCCTGGGAGGCCCTGGAACGGGCCGGCATCGCCCCCGAGTCCCTGCGCGGAACCCCCGTCGGCGTCTTCGCCGGAGCGACCCTGACCGGTTACGGCAGCGGCCTGGCCGAGGGCGACCCGGCCGCCGAGGGATATCTGGTCACCGGACACTCGAGCAGTATCATCTCGGGCCGCGTCGCCTACGCCCTCGGCCTCGAAGGCCCCGCCCTCACCATCGACACCGCCTGCTCCTCCGGCCTGGTCGCCCTGCACCTCGCGGGCCGGGCACTGCGCGCGGGGGAGTGCGCGCTCGCCCTGGTCGGCGGCGTGATGGTGATGTCCACCCCCAGCCAGCTCGTCGGCTTCTCCCGGCAGCGCGGCCTCGCCCCCGACGGCCGGTGCAAGCCCTTCGCGGACGGCGCCGACGGCATGGGCCTGTCCGAGGGCGCCGCGACCATCGCGGTCGAACGGCTCTCCGACGCGCGGCGCCACGGCCACCCCGTCCTGGCGGTCGTACGGGGCACCGCCATCAACCAGGACGGCGCGTCCAACGGCCTCACCGCCCCCAGCGGACTCGCCCAGCAACGCGTGATCCGGGCCGCCCTGGAGGCTTCTGGCCTGACGCCCGACCAGGTCGACGCGGTCGAGGCGCACGGCACCGGAACCCCCCTCGGAGACCCCGTCGAGGCCCACGCCCTGCTGGCCACCTACGGCAAGCACCGGCCCGCCGACCGGCCACTGTGGCTCGGCTCCGCCAAATCCAACATCGGACACACCCAGACCGCCGCCGGCCTCGCCGGACTCGTCAAGATGGTGCTCGCGATGCGGCACGGGACACTGCCGCGCACCCTGCACGCGGAGGAACCGTCCCGGGAGATCGACTGGGAGTCCGGCGCCCTACGGCTGCTGACCGAACAGCGGCCCTGGACGACACCCCGGGACGTGCCCCGCCGGGCCGGCGTCTCCGCGTTCGGCATGAGCGGCACCAACGTGCACGTCCTCATCGAGCAGGCCCCCGAGCGACTCCCCGCCGCGCCGGCGCCCGACGCCCCGGCCGCACCCGCCGGACCGCCACTGCTCGCTCCCGGCGCGGGCGTCACCGCCTGGCCGGTCACCGCCCGCAGCCGAAGCGCCCTGGCCGCGCAGGCCGGACGCCTCCACGCGTACGCCCTCACCGCCGACGCCCCGCCGCCCGCGGACGTGGCCTGGTCGCTCGCCACCACCCGCAGCCCCTTCGACCACCGCGCCGTGGTCATCGGCTCCGGCCGCACCGGACTCACGGAGGGCCTGGCCGCCCTGATGGCCGGAGAGACCCCCGGCCACGCCCCTACCGGCGAGAGCGCGGCCCGCGACGGCCGCACCGTGTTCGTCTTCCCCGGCCAGGGCAGCCAGTGGGAGGGAATGGGCCGCCGACTGGCAGCACAGTCACCGGTGTTCGCGGCACGGTTCGCCGAGTGCGCGCGAGCCCTGCGCCCGTACGTCGACTGGGACCCGCACGCCGTACTCGCCGGCGAGCCCGGCGCCCCCGCGCCCGACGGGGCGGCCGTGACGCAGCCGCTGCTGTGGGCCGTGATGGTCTCGCTCGCCGCGGTCTGGCAAGCGGCCGGCGTGGTTCCCGACGCGGTGGTGGGCCACTCCCAGGGCGAGATCGCCGCGGCCACCGTCGCCGGCGCGCTCACCCTGGACGACGCCGCCCGCGTCGTCGCCGTCCGGGCCGCCGCACTGACCGGCCTCGGCGTCGAGGGCGGCATGCTCTCGGTGGTGCTGCCCGCCGAGACGGTGCGCGAACTCCTGAGACCCTTCGGCGACCGGCTCGCGGTGGCGGCGGTCAACGCCCCGGCCGCGACCGTCGTCTCCGGCGAACCCGGCGCACTCGTCGAGTTCGAACGGGTGCTGCGCAAGCGCAAGGCCATGCGCTGGCGGGTGCCCGTCACCGACTTCGTGGCGCACTCGCGGCTGTGCGAACCGCTGGAACACACCCTGCCGCAGCTGCTGGCCGCCATCCGGCCCCGCCCCGCCGGCATCCCGCTGTTCTCCACCGTCCACGGACGGGTGGTGGAAGGCGAGGAACTGGGACCCCAGTACTGGTACGCCAACGTCCGGCACACCGTCCGCTTCGGCGACGCCGTCGAAGCCCTCGCGGCCACCGGCCACCGGGCCTTCGTCGAAGTCTCGGCCCACCCGGTGCTGCTGCCCGCCGTCCAGGAGGTCCTGGCCGCGCGGACCGACCTGCCCGACCCCCTCGTGATCGACACACTGCACCGCGACGACGACGGAGCCGACCGGCTGCTGCGCTCGCTCGGCACCGCGTACGTCCACGGCCTGCCGGTCGACTGGACCGCCGTGCTGCCCGCCGCCCCCCGGCACGTCGAGCTGCCCACGTACGCCTTCCAGCACCGCCGCTTCTGGCCGGCCGCGCGCCCTGCCCCAGCCGTCCCCGCCACCCGCGGCGCGGCCGGCGACCCCACCGACGACTGGCGGTTCGTCGCCGAGTGGACCCACGCCCCCGAGCCCGCCCCGGCGCTGCTCACCGGCGTCTGGCTGGTACTCGTCCCCGCCGGACAGGACCCCCACCCCAGCGCCGCCGCCCTCGCCGACCGCGGTGCCCGGACCGTCACCGTCGAACTGGACACCGCCGGAGCCGACCGCGCCGACTACGCGCGGCGGATCACCGCCGCACTCGAAGACACCAGACCCGCCGGCGTACTCACCCTGCTGGCCCTCGACACCGGCCCGCTCGACGGCCACCCCACCGTGGCCCGCGGGCTCGCCGCCACCCTGGCACTGGTCCAGGCCCTGGGCGACGCCACCGTCGACGCCCCGCTGTGGGTTCTCACGGCGGGGGCCGTCACCACCGACCCCGGCACGGGCGCCGCCGACCCGCGACAGGCACCCGTCTGGGCCCTGGGCCGTACCGTCGCCGCCGAACACCCCGACCGCTGGGGCGGACTGGTCGACCTGCCCGAGAGGTGGGACGACCTCGCCGCCGCCCGTCTCACCACCGTTCTCGCCGCCCACGACGAGAACGAGGTCGCCCTCCGCGCGGACGGACTGCGGCCCCGCCGCCTCGCCCACGCCCCGAAACCGCCCCGCCCCGCCGAGCGGCGGCCCCTCGCACCCCGCGGCACCGTCCTCGTCACCGGCGGCACCGGCCACATCGGCGGCCACGCCGCCCGCTGGCTCGCCCGCGAACGCGGCGCCCGCCGACTCGTCCTCACCAGTCGCTCCGGCCCCGCCGCCGACGGCACCGCCGCCCTCGCCGCCGAACTCGCCGGAGCCGGGGCCGCCGTGGACGTACTCGCCTGCGACACCGCCGAGCGCCCCGCGCTCGCCGCCGTACTCGACCGCGTCGCCGCCACCGGGCCGGCCCTGTCCACCGTGCTGCACGCCGCCGGCGCCCTCGACGACGGCGTACTCGACCGCCTGGACGCCACCCGCCTGGCCCGCACCTTCGACGGCAAGGCAGGCGGTGCCGCCCACCTCGACGAGCTCACCGCGCACCTGGAACTCGACGCCTTCGTCCTCTGTTCCTCCATCTCCGCCACCTTCGGCAACGGCGGCCAGGGCAACTACGCCGCCGCCAACGCCTACCTGGACGCCCTCGCCGAACAGCGCCGCGCCCGCGGCCTGCCCGCCACCTCGCTGGCCTGGGGACCCTGGGCGGGCGGCGGCGTCGGTCAGGCCAGCGAAGGCGCCCGCCGACGGCTCGCCCGCAACAAGTGGGAGGTCCTGATGGAGCCCGAGGACGCGGTCCGCGCCCTCGCCGCCGCCGTCGAGGACCACGACCCGCGGCTGGCCGTACTGTCGCTGATGGCCGTCGACTTCGCCGCGATGGCCACCGCCCGCGGCCCCGAACAACTGCGCCACGCCCCCCTGATGCGCGACCTGCCCGAGATCCGGGCCGCCGACGCCGCGGACGCGGCGGACACGACGCCGCGGCCCGCCGGTGCGGAACACGGGCTGGTCGCCCGGCTGACCACGCTCACCTCCGACGAGGCACGTGACCGGCTGATCTGCGACCTCGTCCGGGACGAGGCCGCCACCGTGATGGGGTACGCCTCGGCCGCGGACATCGAGCCCGGCCGCGCCTTCAGCGAACTCGGCCTGGACTCCCTCACCTCGGTCGAACTGCGCAACCGGCTCAGCATCGCCGCCGGCCTGCCGCTGCCCGCCACCCTGCTGTACGACCACCCGGACCCGCAGATGCTCGCCACGCACCTGCGCACCCGGCTGGTCGGCGGCGGACCGGACACCACCTCCCCGACCGCCCAGCGCCCCACCGGCACGGACCCGCTCGCCGACCCGGTCGCGATCGTCGCCATGGGCTGCCGCCTGCCCGGCGGCATCCACACCCCCGAGCAGCTCTGGCAGCTGCTCGACACCGGACGGGACGCCATCAGCGGCCTTCCCACCGACCGGGGCTGGGACCTGGCCGCCCTCTACGACCCCGACGCCGAACGGCCCGGCACCTTCTACACCCGCGAGGGCGGATTCCTCCACGAGGCCACCGAGTTCGACGCCGGGTTCTTCGGCATCAGCCCGCGCGAGGCGGTCACCATGGACCCGCAGCAGCGGCTGCTGCTGGAGGTCGTCTGGGAGACCCTCGAACGCGGCGGCATCGACCCCACCCGCCTGCGCGGCAGTCGCACCGGCGTGTTCGTCGGCGGCTTCGGCTCCGGCTACGACCACCTCACCGCCCGAGCCGCCGGCCAAGCCGACCACCGCCTGGAAGGCCAGGCCATGATCGGTACCGCCACCAGCGTGCTGTCCGGCCGCGTCTCCTACCTCCTCGGCCTGGAGGGACCGGCCCTGACCGTCGACACCGCCTGCTCCTCGTCACTGGTCGCCCTGCACTCCGCCGCCCAGGCCCTGCGCGCCGACGAGTGCGACCTCGCCCTGGTCGGCGGCGTCACCGTGATGCCCACCCCGCGCGACCTGGTCGGCTTCTCCCAGCAGCGCGGCCTGGCGGCCGACGGCCGGTGCAAGGCCTTCGGCACCGGCGCCGACGGCATGGGCATGGCCGAAGGCGTGGGTGTCCTCGCGGTCGAGCGGCTCTCCGACGCCCACCGCAACGGCCACCGGGTCCTCGCACTGGTCCGCGGCAGCGCCGTCAACCAGGACGGCGCCTCCAACGGGCTCACCGCACCCAGCGGCCCCTCCCAGCAACGCGTGATCCACGCCGCGCTGGCCGGCGCCGGGCTGGCACCCGCCGACGTGGACGCCGTCGAGGCACACGGCACCGGCACCGAACTGGGCGACCCGATCGAGGCCCAGGCCCTGCTCGCGGCCTACGGCCAGGACCGGCCCGCGAACCGGCCGTTGTGGCTGGGTTCGGTCAAGTCCAACATCGGCCACACCCAGGCCGCCGCCGGTGTCGCCGGGATCATGAAGATCGTCCTGGCCCTGCGCCACGGGCAACTGCCGCGCACCCTGCACGCCGACACCCCGTCCCCCCACGTCGACTGGACCGCCGGCCACGTGGCCCTGCTGAACCGGCCCGTCGACTGGACCCCCGGCGGCGACCGGCCCCGCCGGGCGGGCGTCTCCAGCTTCGGCGTCAGCGGCACCAACGCCCACGTCATCATCGAGGAGCCGCCCACCCGCCCCGGACCCGTGAGAACCGGCGCAGACACCGGCACCGGCGCAGACACCGGCACCGGCGCAGACACCGGCACCGGCCCCGGCCCCGTGCTGTCCGCCGGACCGGTCGCCTGGCCGGTCGGCGCCCGCGGCCCGCACGCCCTCGCCGCCCAGGCGGGCCGGCTGCGCGAGTACGCCCTGGCCCACCCGGACCTTCCCGTCGGTGACGTGGCCTGGTCCCTCGCCACCACCCGCCCGCCGTTCGAACACCGCGCCGTGGCCCTGGGCGCGGACCACACCGAACTGCTGCCCGCCCTCGCCGCACTGGCCACCGCACAACCCGTGGCCGATGCCGTAACCGGCTCGATCGCGCCCGGCGGCACCGGCCGCACCGTGTTCGTCTTCCCCGGCCACGGCAGCCAGTGGATCGGCATGGGCCGCGAACTCGCCGAACAGTCACAGGTCTTCCGCGACCGGCTCGACCAGTGCGCGCAGGCCCTGGCACCCCACGTCGACTGGGACCTCGCGGACGTCCTGGCCGGCCGGCACGACTTCCTCGCCGCCGACGTGCTCCAGCCCGCGGTCTGGGCGGTCTCGGTGTCCCTGGCGGCCGTCTGGCAGGCCGCCGGCGTAGCCCCCGACGCGGTCGTCGGCCACTCGCTCGGCGAGATAGCCGCGGCTACCGTCGCCGGTGCCCTCACCCTGGACGACGGCGCGAAGGTCGCCGCCCTGCGCAGCAGGGCCCTGCGGACCCTGGACGGACGCGGCGGCATGCTGTCGGTCGCCGAACCCGCGGAAAAGGTACGCGAACGGCTCAGCGGCTTCGAGGGACGACTCTCGCTCGCCACCGTCAACGGCCCCCGGTCCTGCGTCGTCTCTGGAGACCCCGACGCACTCGACGCGTTCGCGGCCGCCTGCCCGCCCACCTGCCGCACCACCCGGGTTCCGATCGCCTACGCCTCGCACAGCCCCCAGGTGGAAGAGCTCCGCGAACGGATACTCGCGGAGCTGGCCGACATCGAGCCCCGCACGGCCGAGGTCCCGATCGTCTCCGCGTTCACCGGGCAGGAGCAGGACGGCCAGGGACTGGACGCCCACTACTGGTACGCGAGCCTGCGCGGCACCGTCGAGTTCGAACAGGCCGTACGGACCCTCGGCGACGGCGGACACCGGATGTTCATCGAGGTGTCCGGACACCCCGCGCTGACCGGCGCCGTCCGCGACACCCTCGGCGACACGGCGGTCGCCACCGGCACGCTGCGCCGCCAGGACGGCGGCGCCCGGCGCCTGCTCACCTCGCTCGCCACCGCGTACGTGGCCGGCGCATCCGTCGACTGGGCAGCCGTGCACGGCCCCGCCACCCTCGTCGAACTCCCCACCTACGCCTTCCAGCGCAGCCGCTACTGGCCCGAACCGGCCCGGCCGGCCGCACCCGCACCCGACGACGCACTGGCCGGTCTGCGCTACCGGATCACCTGGACCCGCATCGCCGAGCGCCCCGCCCCCCCGGAGCTGACCGGAACCTGGCTGCTGGTCGGCGCGGACGCCGCCCCCGACACGGCCCGGCGGGTCGCCCAAGCCCTTGCCGAGCACGGCGCCACCGACGTCCGGACCCTGCCCGACGCCGACCCCGACGCCCTCGCCGCGTACCCCGCCCCCGCCGGGGTGGTCTCCCTGCTGGCCCTGGACGAGTCCCCGGACCGGGGGCACCCGACCATGACCCGGGGCGTGGCCGCCACCCTCGACCTCATCCAACTCCTCGGCGCCGGCGCGCCCGGCACTCCGCTGTGGGTCCTCACCTCCGGCGCCGTGGCCACCGGCCCCGGCGAGAGCGGCAGTCCCGCCCAGGCCCAGGTCTGGGGACTCGGCAGAGTCGCGGGCCTCGAACACCCCGGGCACTGGGGCGGACTGATCGACCTGCCGCCCGCCGACGGCTGGGACACCCGCACCGGCAACCGGCTCGCCGCCCTGCTGTCCGGAGCCGTGGCCGAGGACCAGACGGCCCTGCGCCCCCAGGGCATCCTGGCCCGCCGCCTGGTGCGCGCCGCCGCGCCGACCGGCACCCCCCGGCCGGGACGCGGCACCGTCCTGGTCACCGGGGGCACCGGCGCCATCGGCACCGAGGTCGGCCGGTGGCTCGCCGGACGCGGCGCCGAACGCGTCGTCCTCGCCGCCGCCGAACCGCTGACCGCCGACGTCGCGCGGCTCGCCGCCGACGTGGCCGCCTCCGGCGCCGAACTGTCCATCGCCGCCTGCGACACCACCCGGCGCGCCGAAATCGACGCCCTGCTGCGGCAGATCACCGCCGACGGCGGCCCCACCCTGCGGAGCATCGTGCACGCCGTCGGCGCCGGACAGGCCACCGCCGTCGCGGACACCACGGCGGAGGAGCTCGCCGCCGTCGCCGGCGCCCGGTCGGCCGGAGCCCGCTGGCTCGACGAGCTGACCGCCCACCTCGAACTGGACGACTTCGTCCTGTTCTCCTCCGTCGCCGCGACCTGGGGCAGCGCGCTCGTGCCCGGGTACGCCACCGGGAGCGCCTTCGTCGACGCCCTCGCCGAGCAGCGCCGCGCCCGCGGACAAGTCGCCACCTCGGTCGCCTGGGGCCCATGGGCCGACGGCGCCACCGCGCAGTCCTCCGTCCGCCACGGCCTGGGCGTCCTGGACCCGCGCCTTGCCGTTCGAGCACTCGGCCAGGCGATGGACGGCGGCGACGCTCTCGTCACCATCGCCGACGTGGACTGGCGGACGTTCGCGCCCGCGTTCACGCTGCGGCGGCCGAGCCCGCTCCTCGCCGACCTGCCGGAGGCCTCCGCACCGGCGGCGCAGCCGGACGGTGCGGCCGACGACGGAACGGTGCCCGAGTTCGCCCGCACCGTCCTCACCCTGCCCCCCGCCCGAAGGCCGGCGGCGGTGACGGAGTTGGTACGCGCCCAGGCCGCCCTCGTGCTCTCGCACGGGAGCACCGCCGACATCGACGCCGAACGCGCCTTCCGGGACCTCGGGTTCGACTCCCTGACCGCCATCGAACTGCGCGACCGGCTCGCCGTCGCCACCGGCGTCACCCTGCCCTCCACCGTCGTCTTCGAGTACCCGACGTCGTCGGCCCTCGCCGCGCACCTGCTGCGGGAACTCGGCGCGGGGCCGGACTCCGTACGCACCGAACTCGACCGGCTGGAAGCCTCGTTGTCGGGCCTGCTGGACCGGATCGGCGAGAACGGAGCCGCGGACGGCGACGACGACGAGGCGGCCGTCACGGCGCAGCTCGCCGCCCTGAACACGAAGTGGCAACGAATCCAGCGGCTCGTCGGGGGCGGCGCCGGCCCCGGCCCGGACGTCTCCGAGCGCCTCGCCGCCGCGGACGACGACGAGGTCTTCGACCTCCTGGGCAAGGAGTTCGGCATCGAATGACCGCACGACCGACCTTGCCGCGGGCCGCCCGAGCGCTGCCCAGACCCAGCACCCACAGCCCGAGCACCCCGAGGTGGAACGCGTGAGCGAGGACAAGCTCCGGTACTTCCTGAAGCGCGTCACGGCCGAACTGCACGAAAGCCGGGAGCGCGTCCGCGAGTTGGAGAGTGCAACCGGCGATCCCATCGCCGTCGTCGGCATGGGCTGCCGCTACCCGGGCGGTGTGCGCACGCCCGACGAGTTGTGGAACCTGGTCGCCACCGGCACCGACGCCGTCGGGGACTTCCCCGCCGACCGCGGCTGGGACCCCGACGAGGCGGCCACCCACGCCTACGAGACCCGCGGCGGCTTCCTCCTCGACGCGGCCGAGTTCGACGCGGGGTTCTTCGGGATCAGTCCGCGTGAAGCGCTGGCGATGGACCCGCAGCAGCGCCTCGTGATGGAGGTCGCCTGGGAGACCCTGGAGCACGCCGGACTCGACCCGCGCACCCTGCGGGGCTCGCACACCGGTGTCTTCGTCGGGGCCAGCGCATCCGGCTACGACTGGTACGCACGCGAGCACGGCCACGACGAGGGACACCTGGTGACCGGCAGCGCGATCAGCGTGCTCTCGGGCCGGGTCTCCTACACCCTTGGCCTGAACGGACCCGCGGTGACGGTGGACACGGCATGCTCGTCCTCTCTTGCCGCCGTCCACCTGGCGGCCCGCTCACTGCGGTCCGGTGAATGCTCGCTCGCCCTCGCCGGCGGCGTGATGGTGATGTCCACGCCGGTGATGTTCGCCGACTTCGCCCGGCAACAGGGCCTCGCCTCCGACGGGCGCTGCAAGGCGTTCTCCGAAGAGGCCGACGGCACGGGCTGGGGCGAGGGCGCCGGGCTCGTACTGCTGGAGCGGCTGTCCGACGCGCGCCGCAACGGCCACCGCGTCCTGGCGGTGATCCGTGGCAGCGCGATGAACCAGGACGGTGCGTCGAACGGCCTGACGGCGCCGAGCGCGCCCGCGCAGCGGCGCGTCATCCGGGCCGCCCTCGCCGACGCCCGCCTGACCGCCTCCGAGGTGGACGCGGTCGAGGCGCACGGCACCGGCACCGCCCTGGGCGACCCGATCGAAGCGGGCGCGCTGCTGGCCACCTACGGGCAGGGCCGCGACGAGGACCGGCCGTTGTGGCTCGGCTCGCTCAAGTCCAACATCGGCCACGCGCAACAGGCCGCCGGGGTCGGCGGCGTGATGAAGATGGTGCTCGCCCTGAGGCACGGCACCCTGCCGAGGACACTGCACGCCGGCGATCCCTCCTCGCACGTGGACTGGGCGTCGGGAAACGTCCGTCTGCTCCAGGAACCGGTGGAGTGGCCGGCGGGCGACCGGCTGCGACGGGCCGGGGTATCGGCGTTCGGCGCGAGCGGAACCAACGTCCACGTGGTCCTGGAGGAAGCACCCCCGGCCCCGGAGACCACGCCGGACGACGAGAGCGCGGCGCCCGTCCTGACCACGGCGAACGACGGAAGCGCGGCGCCCGTCCTGGCGACGACAGCCGCATCGGCGTGGCCGGTGTCGGGTCGGAGTGCTGCGGCGTTGGCGGGTCAGGCGGGTCGGTTGCGTGAATTCGTGCTGTCGCGGCCGGAGTTGTCGGTGGGTGATGTCGGCTGGTCGTTGGCGGTGACGCGGTCGGTGTTCGAGCACCGGGCTGTGGTGCTCGGTAGTGAGCCGGGTGGGCTTGCGGCGGGTCTGGCGGCGGT